>CADBXH010000108.1 GCA_902798605.1 uncultured Ruminococcus sp.
ATACTCTTTCCTCGTCTACCTGCCTGATTTACACATTAAGGTTACGGTTACCTTTTGGACTTCGTTGCCGTTTGCCAACTTATCCGCTTAATGCGCCTTTGTATCAGGTTTCTGTTCGTCAGGCTACGATTTCGCTATCCCTTCTTCTCGCCTGCACCTCGCGATACAAACCTTGGGAGTCGCTTCTGAGTTCGTCGGTAACTACGCCTCGGTGGACTTTCACCACAGAGCATTGATATGCCCGTCATACAAACGCGAAACGGCAGCCGAATTGACTGCCGTTTTTGATATTTTTAAAACTTATCAATCATCTCAGCTGCGTACTGTTGGATAAGCGTTGCGTCGGCTACGGTCACGATACCGTCGCGGTTGGTGTCAGCTGCAGCAAGCTCGGTCGGGGTGAAATCTCTCATCTCCGCCGCGTACTCCTGAACCATAGTAGCGTCCGCTACGGTGATTATACCGTCACCTGTAACATCGCCGAGGGTGAAGCTGCCCGGAGCAGCGGGCTCGGTGGTTTCGGTCGGGTCTGTGGGATCATAAGTATATGCCTTTACCCTATAATGACCGAGATCGTTTTGTGTACCGTCCATCCAGTAACCGTCGGGTGTGAAGTCGGTGATATCCTCTGTCTGCATATTGCTGCCGTTGCTTACGATAATACCGGCAGCGTTTGCGGGGATCTGACAAATGAACATTTCCTCGCCGTATCCGTTGACGCTTTTTTCGGTTATCGGGGTTCCCGGCCACTCAAGACCGATGGTATTGCCGTCCTCATCCCAAGCGTACATATAGGCTTGCGTCCAGCCAAAGTTATTTGTAAGTGTAATTTCGTGTTCCTTTTGTTCTACGGTAGTCGGCTCGGTTCCGATCTCTAACTGTGTCGAGTTTGTCGGATCATCGACTATATCATAGCCTGTCACGTAATAATGACCCTGCTCATCCGTTGTGCCGTCCATCCAGTAACCGTCAACGCTGAGATCTGTGATGTCCACTGTCTGAGCGCCTTTGTTGTTGTGTACGATCATACCAACGGCATCGGCGGGAATGTAGCAGCAGAACATTTCTTCGCCGTATTCGTTGGTTCTTACGTCCTTTATTTTAGTTCCCGGCCATTCTCCGCAAAGAGCGTTGCCAGCTTCATCCCAGATGTACAGATAGCCCTGTGACCAGGCAAGAGTGTTTGTAACATTGATTATACTCACATAATCGTACTCAACCTCGGTATTCGGCTGAGTATCGGGCTCGGCTGTTGTCATTTCCTGACCCTTGTACTCCTCTACCACATAATGATCCTGCGAGTCCTTTGTTCCGGGCAGCCAGTACGCTTCAAGATCCAAGGTCGTAATGTCCTCTGTCTGGCGGCCTTTGCCGTCGTTTATAACGATACCGGCAGTGCCCGCAGGGACGTAGAACCTGTAAACCTGCCAGCCTGTGGCTTCGTCGACGCCATACATAGGCATAAGCGTTCCCGGCCATTCGCCGAAGGTCGCGTTGCCCTCGTTGTCCCAAGCGTAAAAGTAAACGGTGTCAAAATTCTGTGAGTTATAAAAACCGTACAGGCACGGCTGAGGCTGAGCGGTAGTGCCCTCTGTGGGCTCGGCTCCCGTGGGATCGGGGATATACTCTGGATATCCCGTTACCTTATAATGACCCAGCTCGTTCTTTGTGCCGTCCATCCAGTAGCCGTCGTAGTGGCAAAAGTCGGTTATGTCCTCGGTCTGAGCGCCCGCGCCGTTGTTGACGATGATACCTGCCGCATTTTCGGGAACAGTGATGGTAAATATCCTCTCACCGTAATCGTTTGTTGATGTATTGGTGACCTTTGTTCCCGGCCATTCGCCGCAAAGCGCGCTGCCGTTTTCATCCCAAGCGTACATATAGGCAGTATACCAACCGAAATTATCGGTCAGGTCGCGGATACGGATCGGTGCCGGTATAGGGCTCGGTGGTTTCCAAGATATAATCATTGTGACTTACATAGTAATGACCGAGTTCGTCTGTTTCGCCGCTGAGATAGTATGTATCATAGCCTAAGTCGGTGACATCAACGGTCTGACGATAATAGCCGTCGTTCAGAACAAAACCCGCTGCGCCTTCAGGCAGATTGATAACATAGGCGGTTACGCAGCCCTGATGCGGGTTGATGGCTTCAAGCTGAACGCCCGGCCATTCACCGCAGAGCGCGTTGCCTTCGCTGTCCCAAGCGTACAACAAAACCTGGCCCCAGTTTTCGGTATCCTCAAAATACTTAGCGTTGTTGTACGACTCGGGCGGAAGCGCAGCGTTAGCCGCGATCGAGCACATACCGACAAGCAGTGCGACCGTGAGAATGACCGCCAATACTTTTTTCATAACACTCCTCCTCATTCTATATACTAATCTAATTTATATTATATCACAACTGACAGAAAAATCCATTAATAATATACACAAAACAAAACTATTATGTTGTTGAACATAACTAATTATTTGAACATATCATGCTTTGATTTTCTTTGAATTCAATATAAAAATGTGCATAATCACCCTAAAATTCAAAATATTTTTCTAATTCCGAAAATTATTTATCAAAAACAGTGGAAAATCGAATAATAATGTGTTATAATATTAAGGAATATAAATTTTAGAATCAAATAATCAAAGAATAAGGAGTTTTAAAATGGCTAAATTCAAACTACCCGAGCCTCTAAGATCTTGGAAGGTGATCGAAAGGCTTGAAGACGTTAACGGAAAAGCCGTCTACAAGGTTTCTAAAAAAGAGATCGACGGCAGTACCACAAACGCTGTTTTGACACAAATTACTTATCAGGGCGAAAACTACAACGACGAAAATATTGACTACCTGCTCAATGAATCCGACTTTATCCGGTCGATAATCGACATCGGCAGAGTCAGCAACTACTTGGACGTCGGTACCAACGAAAACGAAAGAAAGAAAGAATTTGACCTTTTCATCGTTACCGAGGATATCCCTTCGCTTGCCGAGGAGCTTCAAACCAAAAATATGGAAGAAGACGATATCGTAGACTTTGGTCTGCAGATGAGCGAGGTCCTTGAAAAGCTCGAGGAGAACAAAATATTCCACGGCAACATCAAGCCCGACAATATCTATGTCACTCCCGACGGCCGCTACAAGCTCGGCGGATTTATCGACGCAGAGAGCAAGGTCAACGACCTTACATATGTAGCTCCCGAGATACAGCGAAACGAAAAGGCGGACTATACGACCGATATCTATTCTACCGGTCTTTTGATGTACTCGTTGGCAAACGAAGGACAGCTCCCCTTTGAGGAATCCGACGTTACCCCCAAGGAAGCTATGGTAAAGCGCTTTGAGGGCGAGACCGTTCCCGCTCCGCAAAACGGAAGCGAAAAGCTAAAGAGCGTTATTATGATCGCCTGTCAGCCCGAAAACAAAAACCGCTGGAAAAATGCGGGCAACCTCAAAAACGCTCTTAACGCTATCCAAGCAGAAAACAAAGAGGACAAGGAAGCCAAAGAAAACGTTATCGTTCCCGAAACTACCGACTTTGAGGATAATGTTTTTGAACAGGATAACAAGGATGACGACGCGGACAAAGACGATAATAACGCTGCTGCAGTAGGCGCGGGTATCTTAGCAGGAGCCGCCGCTGTAGGCGCAGGTATAGCAGCCGCAAACGCCGCCGGTGATGACAACGCTCCCTCTGATATTGAACAGCTTGAAAAAGAGCTCGATAGCAAGAGCGATCCCGGCTTCGCAGACGACAACGACCAATATGAATCACTTAACAACGATAACTTTGATGTTCCCGCGGATAACGAGATAGACAACAGAGTTTTCGATAACTATCAGACAAAGGTGTTCAGCCTTAACGACGCTATCAAAAGCGGTGAAAAGGATTACGGCGATTACTTTGACGAGCCGGAACCCGAGCCCAAGAACGCGCCCGAAGCCTCCGAAGGAGTTCAGCACCCGGGCGAATTTGAAGACTACACGGTTTTTGACGACCACGACGATCCCGACGGTCAAAAGCCCAAAAAGAGCAAAAAAGGACTTATTATCGCGATCATTATCGGTATAGTCGTTTTGCTCGCGCTGTTGGGTACGTTTGCGTACTTTGCGGTCGAAAAAGGCTTGATACCAAATCCGTTTGAACAAACACAGACGACCTCCGCGACTGAAGAAACGACGGTTCAGCCCACGACTGACGCTAAAAAGCAGCAGCCCACCACCGCTCCCGCAACTACGGTCCCGACTACTACAAAGCCCACAGAGCCCGCTTTAAAATCTCTTATCAGGGTAGTAGGCGAGCCTCTTGAGACAGCTAAGCAGATGCTCGAGGCAGAAGGCTACAACGTAGTTATCGGCGAGTACTACTACGACGATTTCTATTATGAGGGCAATGTTATTTCTCAGTACCCCGAGGCTTATACCGAGGTAGAACCCGGCAGCACGATCACTCTTAACATCTCGCTCGGACCCGAGCAAAAGACGAGCTCAGAGACTTCGGAATCATCTGAAGATGAAGATGACGACGATAACGGCGATAACGGCGATTCAGGATATTCTTACAGCAACTCGAGTTATCTGAGCGAGGATACCGTTAAGAATATGAGCAGCTCAGAGGTCAACCTTGCGATCAACGAAATTTACGCAAGGCACGGAATGATCTTTACTAGCCCCGCGCTTGATTCTTACTTTAGATCACAGGATTGGTACGAACCGAAAATCCCTTATTCGGAATTTGATATGAGTGTATTAAACGATGTTGAGAAAGCAAACTTTAACCTCCTGTTACAGTACAGATAATTCCGGAGTTTCAAGATGAAAGAAAAGGTATTAAAGCTGATTAAAAGTAAATCCCTATTCGCGATTTTGCTGAATATCGTGTTTATGGCGATCTGCGTGGGATTGACTTCATTTTCTTATGTTGACGTCAGCGACTATAACAATTCAATATTGATATGTAATCAGCATTTTTACTATAGCAGCTCAATAAACTACATTATGGCTGCTATCATAGGTACTATCCAGTATGTGTTCACTGACTTCAACTGCTTTGTACTGGTCGAGATACTGCTTTCATTTATGGCTTTTTCAAGCTTTACATTTGTCTTTTTAGACAAGTACAACTCGCGCAAGGCTGTTATCTTCTCTATCGTTATCAATATTGTTTTTACACTGAACCATTACTCATATATCAACAGCACAAAAACCGCTGCTTTGCTGCTTACCGCAGGATTTTTGCTGGTGCTCAACGCTATACGCAACAAGCGTTACAGCTTTTCGTGCTGGCTCGGAGTACTCGAGATCATCCTCGGTTCGTTCTTTAATATCGTATACTTCTTTGTGGCGCTCGGATTTGCTATCGCGTTCTTCTTTGGCGATATGATCGCAAAAAGGAAGTACAGGCTTGATTTTCAAAAGCTGTTTTGGTATTTCAGACCGTTTTTGCTTATGTTTTTGCTCATTGCGGTTTTGGGCGTAGGACTCAGCCAGTTCTCGTACACCGTCAATCACGCTACGCCCGAAGGCAAGAATTATTACGATTATTCGATGTATACAAACTCGATCGACACCCTACCCTACCCCGACTACGATGAAAACGCCGAGGAGTTCGCAAAGGTCGGCATCGACAACGACAGCGAATATGAGCTTCTAAAAGCCGGCTATTACGATGACAGCAAGATGCTCAACAACAACGCGTTAAAGCTTGTGAGCGAACTGCAAAAGAAGGAAAACTCAAAAACGATCCTTTACGCCGTGACCGAGGTATTTACCGATCTGGCAAATTACGTCGTCACGCTGAGCACACGACTGATAGTGATGCTCGTATATATTGGTATCTCGATAGTGTTCATTCTGTATCACAAAAACAGGTTTTCTTTCTTCCCGCTGTTTTATCTGCTCTCGGGATTTGCCGCGAGCGTTGTGCTGAGGTACCTTTACAACGGCGCGGAGTATCTTACATACGGTATCTGGCTTATGATGATCGTGCTGCTTATCGCTTCGTTCAACTTTGAGGTCGAACGAAGCGATAAGCCGAGCTCGAAGCTGAGGATGAACAACGGATACTTTATTATGTCTATCGCCGTGATTTTGGCGCTTACCGCAAGCTACGCGACGCTCTATACAATACACAAGCCCGAGGATAAAAGCGACGACGTGCCGCAGCACCTGATTTCGGAAATCAGCAGAAATCCCGATTATTACTATGTTATGGACACGCAGACCCAAAAGGAGTTCTTAAAATACACAGAGAACTATCTGCATCCGCTCTGGGGCTTTAGAGAGGGTTATCTTGAAAACCTCGACAGCTTTGGGTATTTCCATAACTACGAGCTTTTGCGCAAGCGTAATCTGCCCGATAATATCTATGAGGCTGTGCTGAAAAACCGAAAGATTCAGGTTATAGATAAAAACATCACCTTTAAAAAGGAAAAGTATTTTACGATAAATTATGTTCAGGCACCTCAAACCGCGATATATAATCAAGTCGAGGATCTCGACGATTATAAGTTCTATGAAGTAGAGATAAACTAAAAAAACATACACTTAATAACGCCGCAGCGAAATAAATCGCTGCGGCGCTTTTGTTAGACATAATTTTTAAAAAGTATATGATAAATCATCACCATAGTTACTTTTTAAATCTTTCTATTCTGTTCGTAGAGTATTTTTGGATCGCCGTAGCATCAAGGATATCGACAACATTATCTCCGTTAACGTCCGCCGAGTAATTCATATTATTGTCAAACTCAGCTTTACCAACAGCGTTTTTCTGGATTTCGGACGAATCCAATATATCTATCGATTTATCGCCGTTTACATCGCCGACCTTTATGTTTTCTATATTTTCCAATATTACAAACCTGAAGCCGTTTTCATTTGCGTATCTTTGAGCATCGCTCCCCTCTGAGCCGTATATCACAACGCCGTCCGTTTTTTTGTTGTATATATTATAACCAAACGCCTTTGCTTCAAGTTTTGTATTACTGCCGGATATTAAAATACATTTTAAGCTTTTACAGTCTGTAAATGCATCTGCTCCTATTAAATCAACGCTTGCGGGAATGGTTACACATGACAAGCCGCAATTACTAAAAGAATGATGGTTTATTGTAGTAACGCCTTCCGGGATAGTAATATTGGTCAGACCCGGAGCAACAAAAGCGGAACAATAATTATCGGACGTTCCTATACTTGTCACAGTATCGGGAATAACAGTATTTTGGCATCCGAATATCAGTTGATTTGAATCGGTTTTTATGATCGCGTTGCAGTTATCCCTGCTGTCATAATAGGGATTATCGGGAGAAACAGTAATGCTTTCAATATTATTGCAGCCGGTAAACGAATCGTCTCCCACATAGGTCACTCCGCTTTGAATAACGATCGATTTAATATCGTTTCTGTATTTTGCCCACGGCGGACCCATATAGTCATTAAAATAACTTTGCATCCTGCCGTTTCCGTAGATCGTCAGGGTTCCGTTATCCTCTAACACCCAAGTACAATCGCCTGTTATACCTGTTGCTATAGCGTCGGGATAAGCTGAGTTACTGAGCAGTGTATGAACAGTTTTTCCCGCGCAGGAAGTAAATCCTATCGCATACCTGTAACGAAACGGCAAAAGCGTCTTTTTGGGCTGTTGTGAAGGCACATTAAGTGCTTTTTCTATCCAAC
>CADBXH010000109.1 GCA_902798605.1 uncultured Ruminococcus sp.
TTGAGCGATGAACCGAGCGCGCGGAACTCAAACTTGTTGCCCGTAAACGCAAACGGAGACGTGCGGTTTCTGTCCGAGGTATCCTTTTTGAAGTCTGCGAGAACGTCAACGCCTGTCTGGACTCTCTCCTTACCCTGGCTGACATACTCCCCGCCCTCGATGATAGCGTCTACCATAGCGCCGAGATCGTCGCCGAGGTACATCGAGATGATCGCGGGAGGAGCCTCGTTAGCGCCGAGACGGTGATCGTTGCCCGCGGAGGCAACGGTTATCCTGAGAAGATCCTGATACTCGTCAACAGCCTTTACAACTGCCGCGAGGAATACCTGGAACTGCAGATTCTCCTCGGGACGCTTGCCCGGAGAAAGCAGGTTTTCGCCTGTATTTGTAGTAAGAGACCAGTTGTTGTGCTTGCCCGAGCCGTTAACGCCGGCAAAGGGTTTTTCGTGGAGCAGACAAACATTGCCCGAGCCGTTAACGCCGGCAAAGGGTTTTTCGTGGAGCAGACAAACAAGGCCGTGCTTTTCGGCTGTCTTTTTCATGATCTCCATCGTAAGCTCGTTGTGGTCTGTCGCGATATTTGAATTTGTAAAGATCGGAGCGAGCTCGTGCTGAGAGGGAGCTACCTCGTTGTGCTTTGTCTTTGCGAGCACGCCGAGCTTCCAAAGCTCCTCGTCAAGGTCCTTCATATACGCCGCTACCCTTGTTTTGATAGCGCCGAAATAATGGTCGTCAAGCTCCTGACCCTTGGGCGCCATAGCGCCGAAAAGAGTTCTGCCCGTGAGTTTTAAGTCCTCTCTCTGATCGTAGAGCTCACGGTCAATGAGGAAATACTCCTGCTCGGGTCCTACGGTGGTGATGACCCTTGCTACGTCGGTCTTGCCAAAGAGGTGGAGTATCTTGACCGCCTCTGTGCTGAGTCTCTCCATAGAGCGGAGAAGCGGAGTCTTTTTGTCGAGCACCTCGCCCGTATATGAGCAGAACGCCGTAGGGATATAGAGCGTGCCGTCCCTTACAAACGCCGGAGAGGTGGGGTCCCATGTCGTATAGCCCCTCGCCTCAAAGGTCGCGCGGATACCGCCGCTGGGGAACGAAGAAGCGTCCGGCTCGCCCTTGATGAGCTCCTTGCCGGAGAACTCCATTATAACCTGATCATCGCCCTTGGGGGTTATAAAGCTGTCGTGCTTTTCCGCGGTAACGCCCGTCATGGGCTGGAACCAGTGGGTATAGTGCGTGCAGCCGAGCTCGATAGCCCAGTCTTTCATCGCCGCGGCGACAACGTTAGCCACGCTAAGATCGAGCGGCTCACCGTCCTGAACGGTCTTTTTAAGCGCTTTGTAGGTCGATTTGGGAAGTCTTTCCTGCATTTTCCGGTCGTTAAAGACCTTGCATCCGAACATCTCGGGAACCTTAACCATAAATTACTCTCCTGTTTTACAGTAAATCTGAGTTTGTAAAAACAAAGACGCTGTAAGCACTGTGCTTACAGCGCCTTCGCTGTTTATTGCTGTTAGTATATTCTTTTTTAAGGATTTTGTCAATAGTTTTTTGACGGCTAAAGAAACGGTCTTTTGCCACATACAGGCGTATTTTTTGGGTAATTTTGCGGAAATATTGATTAGCCCGCCGAAAAATGATAAAATAGACCTAAAAGGTGGGATTTTAATGAGCAAAACCGCTGTTACAAACAAAAACATCTGCCCCGTCTACAAGAAGTGCGGCGGGTGCCAGCTTCAAAATATGAGCTATCCCGAACAGCTTAGGTTCAAACAGAACAAGGCTGAGCGGTATTTGAAACGCTTCGGCAGGGTGCTGCCGATAATCGGGATGGAAAACCCGTACCACTACCGCAATAAGGTTCAGGCGGCGTTTTACACCAACCGAAGCGGCAAGATAATCTCGGGCGTTTATCAGTCGGGCAGTCACAATGTTGTCGGGATAGACAGCTGCCAGATAGAGGACGAGCTTGCGGACAAGATAATCGTCGGCGTGAGAAAGCTTATGCCGTCATTCAAGATGAGCACATACAACGAGGACACTCGCAGGGGATTTCTGCGCCATATCCTCGTAAAGCGCGGCTTTGCGACAAATCAGGTGATGCTCGTTATGGTCACGGGCAAGCCGATGTTCCCGTCTAAAAACAACTTTGTTAAGGCGATCCGCGAAAAATTTCCCGAGATCACCACGATAGTCCAAAACATCAATCCATATCAAACTAACCTTGTGCTCGGCGACAGAGAAAATGTGCTGTACGGAAAGGGGTATATCGAGGATATCCTCTGCGGGTGTAAGTTCAGGATTTCGCCGAAGAGCTTTTACCAGATCAACCCCGTGCAGACTGAGGTCTTATACTCCACCGCTATAAAATATGCTGATTTGAAAGGTGATGAGACCGTGCTCGACACCTACTGCGGTATCGGCACGATCGGTATCATAGCCGCCAAAAACGGCGCGGGCAGGGTCATAGGCGTTGAATTAAACGGCGACGCCGTGCGCGACGCGATAGTGAATGCCAAGGCTAACGGGCTTAAAAATATCCGCTTCTACAAAGCGGACGCGGGCGACTTTATGCGAGCCGCCGCCGAGGAAGAAGAACGCCCGGACGTGGTATTTATGGATCCGCCGAGAGCGGGCAGCAGCGAGGTATTCTTAAATTCGCTGATAAAGATGTCGCCAAAAACCGTTGTTTATGTTTCCTGCAACCCCGAAACAATGGCGAGAGATTTGAGATATTTGGAGCAAAAAAGCAAATACAAGGTAAGAAAGATACAGCCCGTGGATATGTTCCCCCACACAAATCACATAGAATGCGTAGCGTTGATAACGAAATAAAACTATTGCAATCGTGGTATAATTATGGTACAATAATATCCGAAAGGAGTTGTTTTTATGCCTCAGATCATTCCAATTAGAGATTTAAAAAATACGAGCGAGATTTCTCAACTCTGCCACAGCACCGACAGCCCTGTATTTATCACAAAAAACGGTTATGGCGATATGGTAATAATGAGTATGGAAACATACGAAAAAGCACTGTACTTGCAGAATATTTCAGAGAAATTAGCGCTTGCCGAAAAACAGATTGAAGAAAGAAAAGCCATAGATGCTACCGCTTCGCTCAAAGAATTGAGAGGCAAATATGGTGTATAAGCTGTTAATTACTCCAAGCGCCTTGGACGAGTTGAGTGAAATTGTCGACTATATTTCAAACAACTTGGATAATCCTTTTTCAGCTGCCGACTTTTTGGATAAGGTAGGAGAATGTTATGACAGGCTGAAAGATAATCCCAAAATCTATCAGCTTTGCGATTATCAAAACTTCAAAGAAAAAGGTTATCGTAAAGCGGTTATAAAAAACTATGTCTTGATATACAGAATTGACGAAAAAACAAATACCGTTTATATTCTTCATTTCGTATATGGCAGACAAGATTACTATTCAATTATTTAGTTTCAAATCAAAAGGACTGACTAAGCATTAGCAAAGTCAGTCCTTTTTTAGATGTAAATATTAGATATATAAAGCAAATCAGGCTTATTCGTCTTCCCAGACTACCTCGTCCTCAACATAGCCCTCTTTCTTCTTTTTGTTTACGACGAGCTTCGCGATAAAGCCGCTTGCGAATACCAGAACCGTAACGATCCAACCCGCGACGATCTGCGCCCAGATCGGGTATTCTCCGTAGCTGCCGCCGTTCTTAACAAAGAGCGTTACCATATTCCAAACGAACATACCCACGAGCAGGATCGGCGCGATGAATTTGATCGAAGCCGCAAACCACCAGTAGGGAGTCACAAAGCGCTTGGCGTTTTTGTTGACCTCTTTAAGTACCTTTCTGAGGTTGAACGTCCAGCCGATAGCGATGCACTCGAGCACGCCGACAATGATAAGATTGACCGAATTCGCCCAGTTATCAACGATGTCGAGCCAAGCAAGTCCCGCCTGAGTGACGAATACTATTGAGATAAGTCCCGCTACAGCACAGATCGCGAGCGTAACATTCTTCGGCTTGAGGTGGAATTTATCGGCAACAGCCGCCGAAACACCCTCAACGATAGAGAACGCCGAATCGATAGCCAGCGTGATGAGCATAAGGTAAAAGACTGCGCCGAATATTGCGTTGAACCAGCCTAAATCTGTCAGGTTAACGATCGCCTGCGGATATACAAAGAACGCTGTTCCGATACCGCTCTCGGTGATTTGATCGAGCATACCGGTGCCGCCCATTGTCGAGAACATAACGATACCCGAAAGTACGCTGATAGCCATATCCGAAAACGCGATTATCATTGCGTCCGCCGCGATGTCCGCGTCATCGCCTACATACGAGCCGTAAGCGAACATAATAGCCATCATGATCGACAGGCTGTAGAATACCTGTCCGACAGCGTCAACCCAAAGCGTAGCGTCGCCGAGCTGAGTGAAATCGGGCACGAAAAGGATCTTCAGTCCGTCCAACGCTCCGGGCATAGTGCAGCCCTTGATCGCCATTACGACCAAAAGAATAACCGGCGCGAATACCGTGAACTTTACGACCTTTCCGACCGAGCTTGCTCCGTTGCGGATGCAGAAAAAAATAAGTCCCCACGCGACCAAAAGGCAAAGCAAAACGATTCCCGGAATCGAGCTGCCCTCTATCGCTGCCGTTGACTCGGTCAGCTTCATAAACAGATTGCCCGCAGCCTCATTATCGTGCGTCATTCCGGCAAACTGCCAAGAATTGATAAACATAAGGATGACCCACGCGAATACGACCGAGTAGTAGCAGACGATCACAAAAGCATTTGAGGTCGCCGCCCAGCCAACAGGCTCCCACTTTTTGCCTATTCCGCGCATTGACTCAATAGCGCCCTTGCGGAATTTTCGGGCAACCGCTATCTCCATCATCAAAAGCGGGATTCCCATAGCGAGCATGGCAAACAGGTAAACCAAAAGGAACGTACCGCCGCCGTGCTTTGCCGCAAGTCCCGGAAAACGCCAGGCGTTACCCAAGCCTACCGCCGAACCGATCGCGGCAAGAATGAACGTAAAGCGCGAGCTCCACATACCTCTCTTTTCCATAAAAAATCTCTCCTATTAAATTTTTATAGCGCTAAACGCATACATTAAATCTAATTATACACATAATCGACCTAATATTCAAGCTGTTTTTACAAATAATACCATATTTTTCTTTTTTTGTTTGCAACCGCCGAAGTTTGTGGTATGATTAATGTGTAATACCATCGGGAGGCGAAAAATGTGATCATCGACAGCCACGCGCATATAGGAAAAATGCTGAATTTCAATATGAAGACCGAGGAGCTCCTTTATTCAATGGAAAGGTTCGGGATCGACTTTACGCTGTTCAGCAATATCGAGGCGGCGGAGTTCAGCCACAGCGGTATAAAAGTGCCGTTCTTTATGTCAAAGCCGCAAAACACTATCCTCAAAAAAACTATCGCCGAAGCGCGAAAAGCTCCCGATAAGCTCGGCGTGCTGGTGTGGTGTAAAATATACAAGGAGACCCCCGATGAAGAATTCCGCCGGCTGATCAGGGACAACCGCGATATTATATACGGAATAAAGCTCCACCCATTCCACTCGCGCGTTTGTCCCGATGACGAAAAGCTCGAGCCGCTATATAAAAACGCCGCGGAGTTTGATTTGCCGATAGTATCGCACACCGGCGGCCGCGAGGAAGCGAAATCTATTCACCTCTATAACGCCGCGAAAAAGCACCCCGAGCTCAGCTTTGTTATGGTGCATATGGACTTGGGCACGGACAACAGCGAGGCGCTCGAGCTGCTCGGCAAGCTGCCGAACCTGTACGGCGACACGACTTGGGTACCGGTAAACACCACTGTAGAAGCCATAAAGCGCTACGGAAGCCAAAAAATGCTTTTCGGAACCGACAACCCTATCGACGGCAAGGACACCCTTTTGCACAACAAAACAGGCGACCGCTCGCTTTATCAGGAGTATTTTAACGAGCTAAAGGATATTATATCTCCCGAAGCGTATGACGATTTGATGTGTAACAACGCAAAAAGAGTTTTCGGGATCAGGTAAAACACTTTTACTATAACTTT
>CADBXH010000110.1 GCA_902798605.1 uncultured Ruminococcus sp.
GTCGGACGGTTAGTTTCGTCGCCGTAGAAGGGCTGAACGCCGCCCGGCAAAAGCATGAGCGAGGTGCCCTGCCAGTAAAGGTCTCCGCGCGCAAGGTTGGAGTCGTGAGATGAGTTATAGGTAAGGACGTTAAAGTTGGGATCGCTGTTGATCCTGTCAGCGTAGTCCTGATAAACATTGTTGATGGAGGTCGGACCGTCAAGGCTTCTGCCTGAGTAGGAGAAGTTGATCATGGAATCAAAGCCGCCCACGGTGTGGTATTCGCTCTTGCCGGAGCCGTAGTCCCAGCATTCGCCGGTCATCCAGAAGTCTTCGTCCCAGTCTGCGCCGACGGCGGTGGGATTGTTTCTTCTCCAATTCTGGAGAGCGGTGACGCACTTGGTCTTGAGCTTCTTCCATGAAGCCAGCTCAACGTGCTTTGCGGTGTCGCAGCGGAAGCCGTCTACGCCGTAGGTCTCGACCCACTCGGCAAGCCAGGTGGTGAGGTAATCGGAAACGGTGGTGCAGCCGCTGTACTTTGACTGCTTGGCGCTGAGGGTGCCTTCCTTCTGCCACTTGGTCTGCAGGAAGGTCGGGATAGAAACGCTTGCGGTGGACTCGGTGCGGAAGTCGGGCAGACCGGCCAGGCAGCGGGTGATGTCGTCGCCGCCGTTACCGCCGGTATATCCGGGCAGACCGCTGCGAACCCAGCCGTTGCCCCACCAGCTTCCCCAGTCGGAAGCGGAGGATTCGTAGTCAATAAAGCTGTGGAAGCCGTCAACGCCGGTCAGCTTATACTTATAGGCGTCAATCGCGGATTTGTCGGTGATGGTGCCGTAGTTAAACTCCTCCATATCGACGATGTTGTTGTAGCCAGCGTGGTTCATAACGATATCCATAACGATACGGATGCCGTGCTGATGCGCGGTGTCTACCAGCGTCTTGAACTCTTCCTTTGTACCGAAGTTAGCGTCGGTCTCGGTGTAGTCAAGAACATAGTAGCCGTGGTAGGAATAGTGAGCAAAGTGACCGGCGCCGGAGTCAACATAGCCGTGGATCTGCTCGTAGGGAGCGGAGAGCCAGATGGCGTTTACGCCGAGGTCGTCAAAATAGCCTTCGTTGATTTTCTGGGTAAGACCCTTGAAGTCGCCGCCGTGGAAGGTGCCGGGAGCGGATTGCCAGCCGCTGAGCGGGTTTCCGTTGGCGTCAAGAGCTCTGCCGTAGGAGTGGTCGTTTGAGGTGTCGCCGTTTGCAAAACGGTCGGTCAGCAGAAAGTACACATTCGCATTGTCCCATGTGAAATCGTCTGCACTTTCGATTTTGCTTACGCCCACAGCCGCAGAATCCACGGTTGCGGCGTTCACGGGAACAGCAAGCGCAAGCATGGAAAAGAGCATTGTAAGGCAAAGCACGATTGAGATTGTTTTCTTTTGCATTTCAAAACTTCCCTTTCTTTAATATGGAGCGCCGATCAAAAAGCAAAGCGGGCTTTTCGGGGATGGATTGTGAAATCCTGCCGAAAAAGCGCGTTCTGTCTTTAATTGGTGCTCGGTATTTAAATATTTCAGCCAAAAAGCCGAAATCTGCTTCATTATAATTATAACACTTAAAAAAGTTATTTCAAGTATGTAACTGCTTTTTGTTGTGCTGTAGAGTGGAGATTTATTTTGTGAAAAAACGTGTTTGTTTGTGCGTAATGCACAAAACGATTTCTCACCGTCAAAGGAAAATGATGACGCTATTGTTTATCTTGATCGGATATGATAAAATAAAATCAGCAAATTTTTAAGGATTGATAATTATAGAAAAGCTGTTAAAAAACAGGATATTCGCGTACTGCGCGGCGGTTTTTTGCACGCTGCTCTGGGGAACTGCGTTTCCTTTTATAAAGCTCGGCTACCGTGAGTTCGGCGTGTCGGACGGCGACTTGGGCGCGAAACTCGTTTTTGCCGGCGCAAGGTTTATGATAGCGGGAATAATAGTGTATGTTTTTCTCTGCGTCAGGCAAAAAAAGCCAGTCCTTATAAAAAAGGACGAGCTTGTGCCGATACTAAGCCTCGGACTTGTCCAGACCGCGGGGCAGTATATGTTTACATATATAGGTATAGGGTTGACCAGCGGAACCGCGACCTCGATAATCACAGCCTGCGCGTCGTTTTTTACGGTCGGCTTGGCGGCGATATTCTTTCGTAACGAAAAAATCACTTTTTTAAAGGTAATAGGGTGCGTTATCGGATTCGGCGGAGTTTTGACGATCAACAGCTTCGGCTTTGGTGAAGCGGGTTCGATTTTGGGCGACGGACTGATTCTTTGCTCTACGATCTGCGCGGCGTTCGGAAACATAATCGCGAAAAAATCTGCAAATAAAGTCGACCCCGTAAAGCTTACTGCGTTTCAGCTGATGATCGGCGCGGCGATCCTGCTTATCGTGGGGCTTATTATGGGCGGAAGGCTTGATCTCGCTAGAACAAACGGCGTGCTCATTTTGCTCTGGCTCGCGTTTGTATCAGCGGCGGCGTTTACTATTTGGACGGCGCTGCTTAAGTACCATCCCGCGGCGAAAATCTCCGTGTTCAATCTGCTCGTGCCGATTTTCGGAACGATATTGTCGGGCTTGGTTCTCGGAGAAAACGTGCTTAAACCCGAGACCTTTATTTCGCTTGCACTGATCTCGGCGGGAATAATACTTGTAAATATAACGAAAAGGGGAGAGACAGATGGTTAAAGGCGTAATTTCAGATATGGACGGCGTCATACTCGACAGCGAAAAGCTCTATGTTCGCTTTTGGTGCGAGGCGGGGAAGTTCTACGGTTATCCCTTTGAGGAGCGTCACGCGCTGAGTATCAGGTCAATGGCACGGCCGTTTGCGATTGAAAGGCTGCAAGGCTTTTTCGGCGAGGATTTTGACTACGACGCCGTGAGGAATAAGCGCGTTGAGCTGATGGATAAATACGTTGAGCAAAACGGGATAGAGGCAAAACCGGGAGCCGAAACGCTTTTGCGCTATTTAAAGGAAAAGGGGATAAAGACAGCCCTCGCCACCGCGACGCCTGCGGACAGGGCCGAAAAACACCTTGATATGGTCGGGCTTTTAAAATATTTTGATGAGATATGCAGCGCGCGGATGGTAAAAAACGGCAAGCCCGCGCCCGATATCTACCTATACGCCGCGGAAAAGCTTGATCTGCCGCCGTGTGAATGTATCGCGCTCGAGGACTCGCAAAACGGCATCCGCTCGGCGCACGCGGCAGGCTGCAAGACCATTATGGTTCCCGACCTCGATCAGCCGACACAAGAAATAAAGCCCCTGCTGTTTGACACGGCAGACGGGCTTGAAGATGTTATCAGGATAATCGATTCTGTTTATTAAACTCTGAAAAAACGTAAGCTTTTGTTGTCGTTTTCTGTCGAGAGCAAAAGTTGAGATACAAACAGACTTATATAACGTTTAAAAAATTGAAAACGCCCGAGGGGATCGGGCGTTTTCTGTCTGTAAAAAATGAGGGGTACAATCACGGGCTTCGGATTTACCCGTGTTGAGGAGGGTAGAACAATACTCGACGGTTGCGGTTCCGTCTTTTGAGTACGGTTATATTAAACACCATCAATATGAAAACTGTGTGAAGTTAATTTGAAATTATATTGAATTAAATTTTATTCAAAAACTTTTAAAAAATTTGAACAAATGTTTGATTTTTTCAAAACGATGTGGTACAATACTATCATAAAGTATATTAGGGTTACTTTTTAAGAAGGATGTGCCGATATGAAACAGTTGAGCAAAAGTCAAACAAAAATTCTTGAATACTTAAAGGAGTGCTCGGAGTACGGCAGAGTACCGTCTGTCCGCGAGATCTGCGACAACACGGGTCTGAGCTCGACCTCCACGGTGCATTATCACCTAAAGCACCTTGAGGATAAGGGATATATCGTCCGAGAGCACGGAGTCAACAGGTGTATTCAGATCATGGGCGAGGAAAAAAGCGCGAGCGTTCCCGTGCTCGGAAAGGTCGCCGCGGGCAATCCTATTTTGGCGGTAGAGGACATAGAATGTTATGTGCCGGTGCCTGAGAGACTCAAACGCGGAAAGGAGCTTTTTGCGCTCAGGATCCAGGGTGAGAGTATGATCAACGCGGGCATTTTGGACAATGACATCGTGATCGTTAACCGCACCCCCGTTGCCGAAAACGGAGAGATCGTGGTTGCGCTCGTGGATGACAGCGCGACGGTAAAGCGATTTTATAAGGAAAACGGACATTACCGTTTGCAGCCCGAAAACGACGACTACGACCCTATCATTGTCGATGAGGTCATACTGCTCGGCAAGGTTATCTCACTTATCAGAAATTATTGATCGGAGCCGCGTGGCTCAAGGAGGCAATATTAATAATGCAAAAGATAAAAACAGTATGCGTGTTCGGTTCATCAAGCGAGAGCATAGAAAAGGACTATCTTGATTCGGCTGAGCATTTGGGCAAAACCCTCGCCGAACGCGGAGAAACCGTTGTGTTCGGCGGTGGACGGTACGGGGTCATGGGCGCTGTCGCAAGGGGCGTGAGCTCTGCCGGCGGCAAGCTGATCGGTGTAAGTCCAAAGTTTTTTATAAAGATGGGCGTGCTCTTTGACGATGCGACTGAAATGGTCTATACCGAAACAATGCGCGAACGCAAGGCGGTAATGGAGGATACCTCCGATGCGTTTATTATTTGCGCGGGAGGCATCGGCACCTTTGAGGAGTTCTTTGAGGTGCTTACCCTGAAGGAGCTCGGCAGACACAAAAAACCAATCATAATATACAACTACAAAGGATATTATGATGAGCTGATCGCTATGATGAACGCGTCGGTTGAAAAGAAGTTTATGTCGGATAAGGTAAACAAGCTTTATTCCGTGGCGGATACAGAGGAAGATGTTATGTACCAGCTCGATAATTATAAGGAATTCAGCTACAGCAAGTACGAATGAGGTGAAAGTATGGCGGATATGTGCGAGATGTGCGCTCACTTTGTCGCAGACGATGAGCTCGGGGACTACTGCTCCGTAAGCCTTGACGAGGACGAGATGGCACGTTTTTTGACCCAAAGCGTAAAGGGCTGCAGTTACTTTCAGCTCTATGACGAATATAAAATAGTCCAAAAGCAAAACTGATGGATAATAAGAGCTTTTACGATAAGGTCTACAATGTGGTAATGAAGATCCCGCGCGGAAAGGTCGCTACCTACGGCCAAGTCGCCGCGGCGGCGGGCAGCGGCGGAGCCGCGAGAGCTGTCGGAAACGCGCTGCACAAAAATCCCGCGTTCGGCGTTATTCCCTGCCACAGAGTAGTCAACGCAAAGGGCGGGCTTGCCGAGGCGTTTGTTTTCGGCGGGGTTAACGTCCAAAAAGATTTGCTCGGTGAAGAAGGCGTTGAAGTGACCGATAACTGCGTTGATCTGAAAAAATATCAGGTTAGGAAGTTATAATAAATCATTTTTGTCTTAAAATCGGCGCATTTTGCGCCGATTTGCTTTTTTGCGGATTTTGTGTTATACTAATATAGGCGTATGGATGCGCCGTTGATTGTGTGAATAACGATAATTGGTGATTTTATGGATTACAAATTAATCGCGGTTGACCTTGACGGTACACTCACTAACTCAAAAAAAGGCTTGAGGCTCAGCAAAAGGGCAAAAGGGTGATCATCACCTCGGGACGGCATCCCATCGGAGTTTTTCCGATAGCCGACGACCTTATGCTCGGGCGGTACGGCGGTTATATTATGTCGTTCAACGGCGGCAAGATAATCGAATGTGCAACAGGCAGAACCATAGTCAGCAGGGAATTCCCCCGCGAGTATTTAAGCGACGTTGTAAACGTGCTTTCGGATTTTAACGTTACGGTTATAACGTGGGACGATAAAAAAATCTTTGCGAACAATAAAGTCAACGATTACACCTACGTTGAGCAGGAGGTGCTCAAGACCGATATGGTCGTGGTCGATGACTTTGTGTCGGAGATAAAGTTTGATATCAACAAGCTGCTTATCGCGGGCGAGCCCGATGTGCTCGATACCTGCCAGACGCTTTTGAAAAAGCGTTATGACGGCTTGCTCGATATATATAAAAGCGCGCCGTATTTTCTTGAGATAATGCCTTTCGGTATTTCAAAGGGAGCCATGCTCGCTAAGCTTTTGCCGCAGCTTGGTATCCAGCGAGAGGAGCTTATAGCGTTTGGCGACCACTACAACGATATGACGATGATCGGTTATGCCGGAATGGGTGTGGCGATGGCAAACGGAGAAGAAGAAGTCAAAAAAATCGCGTCCTACATCTGTGAGTCAAACGACGAGGACGGCGTTGCAAAGACAATAGAAAAATTTGTTTTATAAAAATTTTGAAGCTGACCAAACGGTCAGCTTCTTTTGAGTTTAAATGCTTTTTCTCTGTTTAGTGATTTTTACTAAATTTGGGCGTGAATATTTGGCAGCCGCAAAAACTTATAATTCTTTTACAGAACAAAATAAACAGAGCTGTCATTTATAATATATCTGTATAGTCATTTTTTATAAGGAGGAGTATCTATGTCAAAGTTCAAAAAGATTCTTGCTCTTGTCCTTGCACTCTGCGTAATTTGTACGGTCGGAGTTATCTCTGTAAATTCCGCAGAGGTAGACAAAGTTAAGGATTCCGAAATCTCTGCGACTACCGGAATAACGGTTCACTATTATTGCGAGAACGGCACCCCCAAGATTTATTATTGGAACAGCCTTCCCACAAATAAGGAAACGACATATCCCGGACCTTCTATGATTTCCGAAGGTAACAACTACTACAAGTACACCTTTTCCGACGTTACAAAAATAAACTTCCTGTTTATTACAAACGGCGAACAATCCGCCGAGTTGACAAGGAACACAGGTGAATGGTGGTACAAGAACGGCCGTTGGTACAGCAAAGACCCGAGCCAGGCGGATGATTGGGACAGAACCGATATGCGCGAGGATTCGATCTACTTTGTTATC
>CADBXH010000111.1 GCA_902798605.1 uncultured Ruminococcus sp.
CGGCGCAGCATCAAAGTGAATGAGCACACCAAGGCGAACATAACGCAGTATTCAATAACGTGAAACAGAGTCGCGTTCGTCAGCGTGTAATGCTTGTAAACAACCGGTATCGCCATTGAAAATACGGTAAGGTAAATCAGCGAATACCACAGCCCGAAGCGGTTTTTGCTTTCGGGCATTAGCTGTATTGCGCGCAAGATCATAGCGACGATCAGCATACCGTAGGACGCAAATTGTATTCCAGGGATGGTGAATTCCGTGTGTATCATTCCCGAAACGAGGATCACTCCTGCGGTGACGGTCATCATATTATAGTCCGGCTCCGCTTTGCCGGCCAGCGATTTCCAAAGAGGTTTGTTGCAAAACGCAAGCAGTACAACTGCGGACAAGAGCGAAAGCGAAACGATCATACTCGCGACGCCTTCAAACGCGTCCATAAAAAGCTGATTTGCAGCAGCTGCGCAAATCAGGCTTTGCAGACGTTCCGCAAAGAGTATCACGAAATACAGCAGAAAGAACCATGAAATCACAGCTGAGGGTACGTTAGGCTTTTGTTTTGTCACGATCAGCACCCTTTCTGCGGAAAATCTATCGCCAAACGGTATATCGCTTCAACATCTTTTGCGTTAAGCGGACGGATCCTTGACAAGCGAAGTGTGTCATTTGCTGTCGCGTCAAGCGCAAGCTGCGCCAAAATATCCTCGGTGACATCAACATCCAGATCCGCAATACAAACAGGCATTCCGATGGAACGGAAAAACGCGACGGTTTTTTCAATGCCTTTCTTCGCGGCGGCTTCGTCGTCCTCATCGCATACATTCCAAATACGTCTGCCGAATTGCGCAAAGCGCGGCAACGCGTCACGGTACAGTGTGGCAGCCCACGCACCCCAAACGCAAGCAAGGGACGCTCCGTGAGTTACGCCAAAGCGCGCGGAAAGCGGATGACCGAGCTTGTGAACGGAGAAGTCTTTTCCTCTGCCGCACTCGGTCAGATTGTTGTGCGACAGGCTCGAAGCCCAAAACACCTCTGCCATAGCGTCATAATCGGATGGGTCTTGCACGACAACAGCGCCGTTTTTGATAACGGTGCGCAGCAAGCCCTCAGCGATCTCGTCGGTGAGGTCGCACTTTATACCGGGAATAAAATATCGTTCCATTGTGTGCATCATAATATCCGTGATTCCCGCCGCCAGCTGATAAGCCGGAAGCGTTGCGCCCCATTCGGGGTTTATCACCGCAAAGCGGCAGCGGTTGAATTCCGTGCCGATCCCAGTTTTTTTGCCAAGCTCCGTATTGGTAAGCACGGCGGAGTCGCTCATCTCACTGCCCGCGGCAGGCATGGTAAGCACTGCTCCTACCGGCAGGGACTTGGTGAGCGGGACCTTTTTTGTCCATATATCCCACAGCTTGTGTCCGGGATTTGCCGCGCCGTGAGCGATACCCTTAGCAGTGTCAATAGCGCTTCCGCCGCCAACGCCGATAATGATATCAGCGCGGAAGTCAAGCGCCTTTTGAACGCCTTCCTCAGCATGGCTGAGGGTAGGATTCGGCTGTGCACCGCCGAATTCCTCGCATTCTATGCCCGCGTCTTTGAGCGACTGCGTAACTCGTGCCAACAGTCCGCTCTTGACAACGCTCCCCTTGCCGTAAACGATCAGCGCTCTTGTGCCGTGCTTCGAAGCGAGAGCTCCGGTGTGATTTTCAACGCCTTTTCCGAATACGACCTCTGTGGGTGTGAAAAATCGGAAATTATCCATGTGAACCCAACTCCTTTTTATGTTTGATTTTTGATTGTTTGTTAAAGACTATGCCGCCAATAAATATCCGGATATCACTCCGGCAACGGCAGAAAGCAGAATTATGAAAATCGGGTGGAGCTTTTTGAAAGCTAAAACGACCGCCGCCGCAAAAATACCGAGCGCTACATAAAACTGTGCTGTCGTGAAGACCTCCGTTGTCAGTCCGGTAGGGAAAAATACAGTCTGCGAAAGCGAAAGCAACGCTACCGCTATCAAACCGACCACAGCAGGCTTTAAGCCGGTCATCGCGCCGGTGACTAACCTGCTGCTTTTGAATTTTTGATAGAACCTTGCGACTATCATAATAACGATAAACGACGGCAGAACCACGCCCAAGGTCGCGCACAAGCTGCCAAATATACCGCCTGTGCGTGTGCCGATAAAGGTTGCGATATTCACCGCGAACGGTCCGGGCGTGCTTTCGCTGACAGCGATAAAATCGATCAGCTCACTTTGACTGAGCCAGCCGTGGGACATCACTTCCTCTCTGATCATCGGCAGCATCGCGTAGCCGCCGCCAAAGGTAAACAGCCCCACATTGAAAAACGTAAGGAACAACTCAAGATAAATCATCATTTGTTCCTCCTGCGCGCTATAAGCGCCTGAGCGATCCCGGCAGCCGCGCATATCAGTATCACAAAGATAACGTTGACAGGTAAAAACGCGGTCGCGGCAAATGCGCCGAGCATAATGATATAAGCAAAAATCCCTTTAGGGCTTTGCCTGTACATAGACCACAGCGCCTTTACGATCAAAGCCAAAACGCCTGCGCGTATGCCGTTGAACGCGTACTGTATCCAACGGATGCTTTGAAACTCAGCAAGAATAAAGGAAATTGCGGTAATGATCACAAAGGACGGCAGCGCCACGCCGATCGTTGCCGCGAACGCGCCCCAAAATCCACTGACGCGATAGCCGATAAAGGTCGCCGCGTTGATAGCGATAGGACCGGGCGTTGATTCCGCGATAGCGATGATCTCAAGGATATCCTCATCGCTGATCCATTTTTTATTATCGACGGTCTCGCGATGGATCAAAGGAATCATAGCGTAGCCACCGCCAAAGGTAAACAGCCCTATTTTCATAAAGGTCAGAAACAGGCTGATGGTTTTCGGTATTCGTTTCATTATGTACACTTCATTTCTAAGCAAAAAACACTTATTTGTTATGATTCTATTCTACAACAAGCAACGGGTTTGTCAAGCAAATAATTGAAAAGTTCATCTCTCATTTTCCGAAAAGGATTTGAGAGATGAATTGATTTTTGAGAGATGAAATATTATACTGAAAACAGAGCATGTAAGCAGTTCGTGATTTATCTGCTTGCTCGCTTTTTTGCGCTCTGTTGCGCCGAAAATCGCCCTGTGTGCGGTTTACAGAAAAAAACAGGGTAAGTACCCGAACAAGGTCATTTTCGCGGCGTCGGCAGTTTTTGAGCGCTTTGTCAACATAAAATTATAATTAAATATTGCGAATAACAATAGAATTTATAATATTAGATTGCATTGTCCTTTAAACGGTACAATGTTTGTGAGATAATATAGATGTAAAGATAGATGTAATGACGTAACTGCAATCGAAAAATCTAATATAGAAGGATCGAAAAACGCAGTATAATAGATTAATTAATTAGGAGGGATTTATATGTTGGACTCGGAAGTCAAGGAATTATTAGATCAGCTTTTAATCTTACCGACTGGCCTGGATGCGATTGAAAAACTGTTGCAGAAAAAACAATACAGCAAAGAGGTTTTATCAAAAGCAGGCTTTGCATTTGCGGACGCTTGCTGGGAACAAACTACCAATTACGAAGAGGAACATTTTTACGAATTGAATTCTGCGCCGTTGAAAAGAATACCGAATCTTTGCAGCACATATATGCCGCAGATATTTGAATTGCTTCTCCGCTATGGACTTGATCCGAACGACAATGACGGAGAAGATTCCCTGATGTGTAAAGTAAGTTTTGTATGCAACGAATACGTGGCGGCAGATACATTGGCTCTGCTATTTGATTATGGCGCCAATCCGTTTATGTGTGTGGGTGGTGAGAATTTATTTGACCAAATAGATTTTGATGTTATTTTTGATTCGGTAAATCAGGAGGTCAGAGGAAGATATGATTCTTTAGTTCACTGTTGGTTTGTCTTGCTGGGGTATTTTGGAAATCAGTATAAGGATAAAGAAGTAGTAACGGTATTTTCTGATAATAATTATTTTGAAAATATCAAAGAGTTTGAAATCAGCGATTTAAAACAGCATCGTGATTTCTATTTCGGACTAAGTAAAACCCCGTGGCGCGGTGAGAACTGGTCTTTGCATATTTTTAGCAGAAAAACCTTTTGGGAAGTAGCTCGTCTGTAAACTGTTTGTTTTGTGGTGATTCGGTAAAATTAGTTTTAGTAAAAATGAAATGAGGTGCTGTTATGTCTGATCATGATGATTTTATAGATGAATATATTGAGTACAGAATTTTTGAGGAATCAATGAAAGAAAGCGGCGGCAAAAGACCGCTAAAGCGCGGTTCAGGCTGCGGAACAACTGCGATTATTATTGTGCTTGTAATTATCGTGCTCTGTGTTTTCGGTTCGTGCGGAAGTAATAAGCAAAGGTCAACATCGTCCGTTTCTTACAAGAGTTCGTACAGCACTTCGTCATATTCTTCGAGCGCAAAGAGTTCCGTCTCAGGCAAGTCTTCTTACTCCTCAAAGAGCAAAACGGAATCCTCAACTGTTCAGCCGACTACAACGAAAGCAACGTATAAAAGCTACTCCTCAAAATCCAAATCGAGCAATTCCGAGGATGAATTCAGCGCTAAAGATTATGTCGACGCGGATGATTTCTACTATGATCACTATGGTGATTTCTATGATTACGAGGACGCGGAGGATTATTATAACGAGCACGCGGATCAATAAATTTTACTTGCGCAGTTCTTGACTGTATGAAAATGAAAAGGAGGTTTCACTATGAAATTGATAGATACGACCTGCCCTAAATGCGGCGCGAATCTGCGCATTGACGCTGACCGTCAATCAGCCTTTTGTGAATACTGCGGAGCGCAGATCTTGATTGATGATGAGGTTCAGCACCTTCAAATCGACAATGCCGAAAATGCGGGTTATGCGTTTGAAAAAGGGCGGCAGCGCGCACAGTATGAAGTATATGCGTCAAGGACTGTTCCCGCTCAGCCCGCGCCGAAAAAAAAGAAAAAAATTCTCTGGTGGGTACTCGGCTGGATTTTTATTTTCCCGATACCGCTCACCATCATAATCGCGCGGAATAAAAAACTGAAACCCTTGATCAAGGCAGGCATTATCATTGCCGCTTGGGTTTTATATCTGCTGATAGGTATAGCATCAGGCGCGGTGAATAAAAACAAAGATCAAAGCGCAACGCCTTCACCGCAGACAAGCTATTCGGTGCAGGCAGGTACAAACAAAATTTATCATCCCCCGTTTTGCTAATTGAAAATTTAGCAAAACGATTAAGATACTTACTACATAGCTTGATATCGTCAAGCGTATTTTGAGTTTGACTCGTTTACTTTTCTTACATATCGCAACTTACAAAAGGGGGAAGGTTTGTTGCGGCATGACAAGTAACGGGTCTTTTGGTTACCCGAAAGAAAGGAATTGAAACTTGGATTTTAAATCCTATGATGAACTACCTTTGTTCATCGACGCAAAAACCGTCTCGAGCGTGCTCGGCATCTCGCGCTCGGGAGCGTATGAATTGATG
>CADBXH010000112.1 GCA_902798605.1 uncultured Ruminococcus sp.
TCACCAAAAGGGTATGAAGATCTACCAGGACGTAGTTCTCCAGCACACAGGTAACTTCGGCGAATCCTACTTCTGTCCGCTCTTTGAAAAGGACACAACAAAGGATTTGTCAAACCTTGAGGAATCAATGGTTCCCACAAAGTATTTGCTCAATTCCTACGGACTCAATTCTCCGGAAGAGTATTGGGCACAGCAGCCCGGTACTCAGTATCAGCAAAGGCTTAACCTTATGAAAAACGTAACCTACCCCGGCAACGTCGGCAACTCAACTACCGGCAAGCCCGAGGAAAAGGATTACGAAATGACAAAGATGTCAACCAGTGATAAGTACAACCCGAACAACTACTATCACACCGGTTATTTCCAGAATCCTAACTACGATGACTGGACGACCAAGTTCTCGCAGATCGCAGGCGACTGCGTTGACCTCAACACCGAGAATCCCGCGGTTGCGGAGCATGTTGTTGACGCTTACAGCAACTACATTGATATGGGCGTAGACGGCTTCCGTGTTGATACCGTAAGGCACATCCCGCGCCTGACGCTCAATATGATGTTCAACGATCAGCTTCACGACGCTGCCAAATCCGCAGGCAAGCCCAACTTCCTTATGTTCGGCGAGATCTGCACACGCTATACCCAGGTATGGTACCGCGGCCACGCCGAGGAATCCGCTCCTTACTACACATGGAAAGAGAGCAACTCAAAGTGGGCTAACAGCTGGAACTGGGGAACCTCCGCGGAGGAGATCAACGCCAATATGAACCTGACGTTCGATCACTACAAGACAGAGGATAACCCGAGCGCACAGCCCACCTCGACAAACGCTACGCTTAACGGCGTTACTTACCATAAGCCCGACCGCTCAAAGGCTTCGGGAATGGAAGCTATCGACTTTACGATGCACAGAATGTTCGGTTCGGCGAGCGGCGCGTTCGGTATCGCCAAGAGCTCCGACAAATACTACAACGACGCTACCTACAACGTAATGTACGTTGACTCTCACGACTACTCTCCCGAGCAGCCCGACGAGTTCACACGCTTCACCGGCGGTACTCAGACTTGGGCTGAGAATATGGATCTTATGTTCACCTTCCGCGGAATCCCGTGCGTATACTACGGCTCCGAGGTCGAGTTCAAGAAGGGCGAGCTGATCGACAAGGGCACGCTCATCTCGCTTGAAAATTCAGGCAGAGCGTACTTCGGCGACCACCTCGAGGGCAGCGTTACAGCAACCGATTTCAGCGAGTACACCGCTTCGGGTACGGTAGAAGCCACCCTCAACAAGCCGCTTGCTCAGCACCTGATGAAGCTCAACGCTATCCGCAGAGCTGTTCCCGCTCTCCAAAAGGGACAGTACGCGGTCGCCAACGGCGACATCGCCTACATCCGCCGCTACACCGAGGGCTCAACAGACAGCCTCGCGTGCGTAACTATCTCCGGCGGAGCTACCTTCAATAACGTTCCCAACGGCAAGTACATCGACGCCGTAACAGGCGACGTTGTCAACGTAAGCAACAACACCCTCACGGTTCCGTCCATCGGCGCAGCCAATATGAGAGTTTACGTTTGCTGCGCATCAGGCTTCAAGGGTATCTCGGGCAAGATCGGCAATACCACGACATACCTCAAGTAAGCTGCAATAAAATCAAAAATCAAAAGCGAGCTGCTGACCTTTCGGTCGGCAGCTTTGTTTGTCGTGGCGACGACGGCGCAGTCCGCCTTTGGAAAGCGTCTGTTTATATATACGTTTCTGCAACGGCGGGTCAAAAAAACGCTGTCATTCTGAGGTCGCGGTGGCGACACCACAATTCGAGAAGATAGTTTTGCGTTGTGTGAAAACTTTTATGCCCGACCGCAAACTTTTTCGTTTTATTTAAAGCCTCCCCGTCGCGGCGGCAACGGCGGCAACGTGACGTTGCATCCAATTTGAGAAGATAGCTCGGTAGTAATGGAAAACCCGGTCGTCCGACAATATTATACCCTGTCATTCTGAGGCTCTGCCGAAGAATCTCATACCTCTTTAATCGACCTTTCCTTAACATTCGTAGGGGCGGACCTATGTGTCCGCCCGCCGAACCGCCGCCTCCTCTCAAACCGTACTGTCATTCAGAGAACGAGCATTTCCTATCCGCGGGCGGGCAATGCCCGCCCCTACGATGTTAAGGAAAACTTTGCGTTAATCTGCGGTTCGGTAAAGACCGAACCCTACGATACTAATAAAACAACACAATAATAATACAGTCGGGAAGAAAAGCTATCCGATACCGCGGACTTTTCTTCCCGACCAAAATTTTTAAATTTTAAGTTTTAAGTTTTCAGTTTTAAATATTCAATTTAGCTTATCTGCGTATCAGGCTGTTAAACCTCAACGTTCTTGATAGCCTCAAACTCGTCATAAACTTCCTTCGAGGGCTTTTTGGAAATAAGCGAAACGATGACGTTCACGATTAGCGCGATCGGGAAGCCCAAGGCAAGTGAGTATAGACCGGTATATTGCGTCATAGTCAGGAAGTCGCCGACCTTCAGACTTTCGTCGATCGCCTTTATGTCCATAGTACGCATGAGTTCTTCTGTAATGGGGATGAACGGGATGTAGTCCCAGACGATAACAACAAGTGCGCCTACTGCCATACCCGCGATAGCACCCGAAAGTGTCGAGCGCTTCCAGAACAGCGCAAGCAGTACAACGGGGCCGAACGCCGCGCCAAAGCCTGCCCAAGCGTCCGATACAAGATCCATAATGCTCGATTTGGGGTTGAGAGCGTTGAACATATCCTCCGATATAGCCGAAGCGGTAACGAGCAGCTGGCTGTCCGCGGTGGACATAATTGCCGCCAAAATACCGCAGAGGAAGATTCCGCCTACAAAGATGAGCACGCCGTTAGCCGAGAATACCTGCTGGATGAGGCGGATAAACGCGGTCTCGCTTGCTTCTTTGGTGAGCAGCTCAGGCGTAAGATACGCTCTCGCGATAAGACCGATAAGACAAGCAGCCGTGAGCGAGACGATGACCCAAACGATAGCGATCTTTCTTGACTTTTTGACCTCGGCTTCGTTTTTGATAGCCATAAAGCGGATGATGATGTGCGGCATACCAAAGTAACCGAGTCCCCAAGCGAGGCTTGAGATGATCGAAACCGGCGAGACATTTGTTGTAAAGCTGATGAAGGATTCGGGGTTTTCAACGCCGTGGGCTTGAAGCGCCGAGGCAAAGCTTGAATCCCAAGTGAGTAATGAATACGCGATGATCGGAACGGCGAGGATCGCTACGAGCATAAGCAGACCTTGGATGAGGTCGGTCGTGCAGACCGCCTTGAAGCCGCCCAAAAATGTGTAAACAAGAATTACTACCGTTGCGATGACAAGACCTATGATATAAGCATTATAGTCGATTTCTCCGTCCTTTGCGTGGCCGAAGAGCGTAGAAAAGAGCTTTGCGCCCGAGTTGAACGCCGACGCGGTGTAGACCGCAAAGAATATCGCGATGATAACAGCCGACACGATCTTGATAACGCCGAGCTTGTCGCGGTAGCGGTTCTGGAAGAAGCTGGGGATAGTCAGCGAGTTGCCGGCTACGATAGTGTATTTTCTCAGTCTCGAGGATACGAGGAACCAGTTGAGTACCGTACCTATAAGCAGACCTACGGCGATCCAAACCTTGCCTGTACCCGCAAGGTAAACCGAGCCGGGCAGTCCCATAAGCAGCCAGCCGCTCATATCCGAAGCCTGAGCCGACATTGCGGCAGTCCAGCCGCCGAGGTTACGTCCGCCGAGGAAGTAATCCTCATTGTTCTTTGTACGTCTTGAGTACACAACGCCGATAAGGATCATAATGACCAAATACACGGCAAATGCGCTCAGGACAATTATGTTTTCTGTTGTCAAAATTTTCCCTCCTGTAAATTTTTGATTAGATTATTTACACGCAAAAAATATTTTAGCACATTAAAGCCAAAAAATCAAGACATAATGTAACAAAACTATGAAAAATATCGCAAAAACCGCATATAAAATAAATTATTAAACCCGAAACCTCAGCCTAACGGTTGATTTACTTAGCAAAAAGTAATATAATAAGTATATATGTGAATATTTAATATTCTGTTTTAGAATTATTTAAAGCCTCCCCTGACGTGCGTTAGCACTTTAGGGGAGGTGGCGCGGCACTTTGTGCCGTGACGGAGGGGTTCTGCTTTCCGACAGCGCAAAGTTATCCTTAAACTTGCGGGCGGGCAATGCTCGCCGCTACTCTCAATTAACCTAACTGAAAGGGCGTTATTATGGATTTTGTAAAAAGAACTTGGGCGGAGATCTCGCTCGACGCGGTAACGCATAATTTTAACGAGATAAAAAGCAAGCTCGGCAATTCAAAAATCTGCTGTGTTATAAAGGCGGACGGCTACGGCCACGGAGCGGTACAGCTCGCGCGTATTTACGAGCAGCTCGGCGCCGACTTTTTTGCGGTCTCGAATATCGACGAGGGAATAGAGCTGCGCGACTCGGGGCTCACCCTGCCGATTTTGATTTTGGGCTACACCCCTGTTTTTGAAGCCGAAAGGCTCGCGCAATACGATATTTCTCAGGCGGTTTTCTCGCTCGACTACGCAAGGGCGCTCTCGGAGCGGTGCCGAAACATTAACGTCAGCGTCAATATCCACATCAAGATAGACACGGGAATGAGCCGTATCGGCTTTATGTGTCAGGAATTCCCGAGGGATGATAATTCTATTAAAGAAATTTGCGAAGCCTGCGCACTGCCTAACCTTAACGCCGAGGGCTTGTTTACCCACTTCTGCGTTTCGGACGAGTGCGAAGAGGGCAGACAGTTCACCGAAAAGCAGTACCAAAACTTCACCCACGTCAAAAACGCCCTAAAAGACAACGGGCTTGACATAAAAATCTGCCACTGCTCAAACAGCGGCGCGATCGAGGACTATTCAAACACATACTGCGATATGGTCAGGGCGGGTATCATCCTCTACGGCCTTGCGCCGTCGCCTAAGCTTTACGGTAAGCTCGATTTGATTCCCGCGATGACGCTCAAAACCACGGTCGCCTATGTCAAGGAGCTCAAAAAGGGCGCGACCGTATCCTACGGCAGAACCTTCACCGCGCCAAAGGATATGCGTATCGCCACGGTGCCGATCGGCTACGCTGACGGCTATGTGCGCTCAAATGCCGCGGACGGATATATGCTGATAAACGGTCAAAAGGCAAAGATTGTCGGCAGGATATGTATGGATCAGACTATGCTCGACGTCACCGACCTCGACTATATCGAGCAGGGCGATGAGGTAATCGTCTTCGGCACGGGCAAGTGCGGCGAGCCCACCGCGGATTCTATCGCGAAAAATACCGACACTATCAATTACGAGGTCGTTTGTCTTGTCGGCAAGCGCGTACCCCGTATCTACTACAAAAACGGTAAAATTACGAAAGTGATGTATAAGCTATGAGGATTTTGGTTGTTGACGGAAACAGCATTGTGAACCGCGCGTTTTACGGTATCAGGCCGCTCACGAACAAGGACGGTCAGTTCACCCACGCGATCTACGGTTTTCTTACGATGCTCAATAAAATTCAGAATGAAGAAAAGCCCGACGCGGTCGCGATAGCGTTCGATCTGAAAGCCCCGACCTTCAGGCACAAGGCTTATGATCTGTACAAGGCGAACCGCAAGGGTATGCCGCCCGAGCTCGCCTCCCAAATGCCTCCGCTAAAGGAACTGCTGGGCTTGTTGGGCTATAAGATCGTGACCTGCGAGGGGTACGAGGCGGACGATATTCTCGGCACTTTCGCCTCCGCCTGCGACAAAAGCGGCGACGAGTGCGTTATCGCCACCGGAGACCGCGACAGCCTTCAACTGGCTTCGGACAACACCACGATCCACCTCTGCACCAACAAGCAGGATATCCGCTACACCCCCGACAAAATTATGGAGGATTACGGCGTGCCCCCCGCGGGCTTGATAGAGATCAAGGCGATCCAGGGCGACACGTCCGACAACATCCCCGGAGTCGCGGGTATCGGACCCAAGGGCGCGGGCGACCTTATCCAAAGATACAACACCGTCGAGTATATCTACGACCACCTTGACGAGCTTGATATAAAGGACGGCGTGCGCAAAAAGCTTATCGCCTCAAAGGACAACGCGCTGATCAGCCGTATGCTCGGCGAGATCTGCCGGACTGCGCCGGTCGACACGAATATTGCGGACTACACGGTCATAATCGAGGACAGGCAAAAGGCTGCCGACTATATGGCGAAGCTCGAGCTATTTTCTTTAATGGAAAAATACGGCTTGACGGACATTCCTCAGACCCCCGCAAAAGCCGAGGAGACCGTCACGCTCGAAGTAGTCGAAAACGTAGAGAATATTCTTTTAGAGAATAAAATAAACTTATATATAAACGCTGATATTTCTAAAAACGAATTAAAATCATTCGCGGTATCGGTCGAAGGCAAGGTGTTCGTCAGCCAAAACGAAGCCCTGCTCAGGCAGATACTCGAAAACGCGGAGCTCAAAAAATACACCCGCGGCAGCAAGACGCTCTTTGCCTATGCCGACAAAAACGGCTTTGAGATAAGCTCGCTCGAATTCGACACCGAGCTTGCGGCTTATCTTTTGAACCCGTCGGAAAAGGACTACTCGGACGAGCACCTTTGTATGATCTACGACGTCGCTCTGCCCGTGACCGAGGACGAGGACAAAAAGCAGTACCGCGCGCTCGCGGTTTATGACAAGCTCTGCGCCAAGCTCAAAAATGAGATTGAGGCTAACGAACAGCAGAAATTATTGAATGAGATCGAGATACCCCTTGCCCGCGTGCTCGCCAAAATGGAGAACGTCGGCTTTGCCGTGGACAGGCAGGGTATAACCGACTACGGCGAAATGCTCACCGCTCAGATCAACGAGCTTGAGAGCTCGATTTACGAGGCGGCAGGCGGAGAATTCAACATCAACTCCCCAAAACAGCTCGGCAAGGTCTTGTTTGAGGACTTGGGGCTCCCCGTCAAGAAAAAGACGAAGAGCGGCTACAGCACTAACGCCGAGGTTTTGGAAAGCCTGCGATATGAGCACCCGATCGTCGATATGGTGCTGCGCTACCGCGCGCTCGCAAAGCTCAACTCCACCTACTGCGAGGGGCTTTTGAAGGTCATCGCAGACGACGGCAGGATCCACTCGAGCTTTAACCAGACCGAGACCCGCACCGGCAGGATAAGCTCCACCGAGCCTAATCTGCAAAACATCCCCGTGCGCACCGAGCTCGGCAGAGAGATGCGCAAGTTCTTCTGCGCAAAGGACGGCTGGCTTTTGGTCGACGCCGACTACTCGCAGATCGAGCTTAGGGTTTTGGCGCACATCTCGGGCGACGAAAATATGATAAACGCGTTCAAAAACAACGACGATATCCACGCGATAACCGCCTCTCAGGTGTTCAATATGCCGCTTGAAATGGTCACTCCGCTTATGCGTAGCCGCGCCAAGGCGGTCAACTTCGGCATCGTCTACGGAATCGGCGCGTTCTCGCTCGGCAAGGACATCGGAGTTTCAATGCGCGAGGCGTCGCAGTACATCAAGAGCTACCTTGCCCACTACAGCGGCGTTGACGAGTATATGAAGCGCGTGGTCGAGCGCGCGAAGCTCGACGGCTATGTTGAGACGATGTTCGGCAGACGGCGCTACCTGCCCGAGCTCAGCACCGGCAAGGCTATGGTGCGCGCGTTCGGCGAGAGGGTCGCCAGAAATATGCCGATACAGGGCACGGCGGCGGACATTATCAAGATAGCTATGGTCAGGGTTGACGAGAGGCTGAAGCGCGAAAATATGCGCTCGCGCCTGATTTTGCAGGTGCACGATGAGCTGATCGTTGAAGCTCCCGGGGACGAGGCTGAAAAAGCAGCAAAAATATTGCAGGAAGAAATGGAAAACGCCGTTTCGCTCAGCGTTCCGCTGACTGCCGACGCGGCGATAGGAAAGACGTGGTACGATGCAAAAGGATAGATATGTCGCGTTTGTCTGCACGGGCAACACCTGC
>CADBXH010000113.1 GCA_902798605.1 uncultured Ruminococcus sp.
GAAAGAGTCGCGAAAAACAAGCTTTTATGGGAGCAGTACGGCTCGGGCTGGGCTTCGAGCTACGCGGCGGAATATGATCCCGACGACGCCGGACTCTACTACGGCGGCTCGGCGGTAGATAACCAGGCGTTCTTTGACCCGCAGGGCAAGGCCTTGCCGTCATTGGCTGTATTCAAAAAGGTTCGCGGCAGAGATTTGGGAGATGTGGATTTCGACTGCCATATCACCGTAGCCGACGCGACACTAGTTCAGCAGCACGCCGCTCTGCTTACAGAGTTTTTGGATGACGCGCAAACCTCCGCCGACACCAACCGCGACGGAATAATCTCAGTATCCGACGCCACGCTTATCCAAAAATACGCCGCGGAAATGATAGATGAGTTTTAGCGCGTGAATATTGCTTGATCCGCAAGCGATACTTTTCCGGCGCGAATTGCCCTCCCGTGGCAACGGGCGCTGCGGAAATGATAGACGGATTTTAACAATCAACAATTAACAGTGAGCTGCTGACCGAAAGGTTGGCAGTTTCTTTTCGTTATGAGTTATTAGTAAAGAGTTATGAGTCTATTTAAAGCCTCCCCTGACACGCGAAGCGTTTTAGGGGAGGTGTCAGCTCTGCTGACGGAGGGGTTCTGCGCTTCCGACTGCGCAAGTTTTCCGTAACAATCGCGGGTCGGTCTTGAAATTCCCCTGATAGGCAATGTCGTCAACTTAAGAAATAATCGCATACTTTTCCTTGACATTGTAGGGGAGCACCCGCGTGTGCTCCCGAGGGCGATCAATCATACTTTGATGTCCTATCCAGTCTTTCTGCGTGAACATTCGTCTGGTTCTCGCGGGCGGACACACGGGTCCGCCCCTACGAAAAACCTTACATGCCGACATTTCCTATCAAATCCGTGTATAAATCGGAAAACGATAATTTCCTATCAGCGGGCGTGCAATGCACGCCCCTACGAATGTTACGGAATACTCGCGCTGATTTTTGCTGATTTAAAAAATTTTTTAAAAAATTTTCAAAAAAATGAAACCAAATCGGCTTCCCGGGAGTTTATATTATAGAGGGGTGATTAAATGCAGGAAAAATCATACGCGGGCTTGACGTATGAACAGGCTGTGCGGAAGTATTCCAAAACCGTTGCAAACACTTGCATAATTCGTTTGCAGAATTATGCTGACGCCGAGGACTGCTTCCAGAATGTTTTTGTCAAGCTCTACACCAAATCACCCCAATTCAACGATGAAAAACACCTTAAGGCGTGGCTGACCCGGGTCGCGATTAACGAATGTAACACCTGCCTTAAAAGAAACAAGCTTTTTATCCCCCTCAAAAGCATAAAGCAAGAAGAAACTTATACTATCGACGATACGAACGACGTTTTATGGGCGCTATTTAAAACCCCTCCAAAATACCGCGAAGTGTTGTATCTGTATTACTGCGAGCAGTATAAGGTCGATGAGATCGCCGGGCTTTTGAATATAAACAAAAACACGGTCAAAACCCGTCTAAAGCGCGGTCGTGAAAAGCTAAAAGAAGTTTACGGAGGTGATCAAGCGTGAAAGAATTTGATTTTGAACAACTGAAAAACCTTGAGATCGATTTTCCCGAAAGCTGGGTAGAAAACGCGCTTAAGGTGCCCTCTGAGGAGAAAAAGCCCAAAATTGTAAGGCTATACCGATATGCCGCCGTTACAGCTGCCTGTATAGTTTTGGCTTCGGCAATTGGCTTTACTATGATGTTGGGTTTCAACAGGAATGTTATACCTGCCGACCCGGACGGCGGCGGTATCCCGGAAAACCAAATCAGCGAAGAAAGCACCGTCGGTACCACAGGCGATAGGGAGAATCCATCCGTACCGCACGGTGTAGTTGAGAACGGTACCCAAGGCGGTACGGTCGTCACCGAACCTACGGAGGGAAGCTCCGGAGCTAATAAAAAATCAAATCAAAAAAAGCAGAGCACAACGCAGCCAAATGCAGATAAAAAATCTCAGGCTCCGTCAAACGGCGAAAGCCAGGCTGAAACCTATGCTGATATTCCGGGAGATGAGGAGCCGACAGAAGAACCTGAAACCAAGGATAATATCGTACCTACGACCGGTGATTCTTGGTCAAGCCATCAGGGTGAATTCGGCGCCGCCGGGGATCATAAGCCCAGACCTACCGAAACAGAGGCGTACGGATGTCATTTTGTTACCTCGGTCAATAGATCAGCCGCTCAGGGCAATACGTATTATTGCCGTATCGAGGACGGGTCGGGAAATATTCTCGGCAGCGGAGCGGCGCAAAAATACGACTGGGGCAACCCGAGCTGGCCGCTTGATCTGCAATACACCGCTGATTATGTAATGTACTACGGAGAGACCTATACCGTGACCTTTTACAGCTCAAACGGAGTTACTGTTTGGAGCGGCGCCGTATATTTGAAAGAACACCAAACAAACTATCTGTTATATTGATATAAGAGAGGAGGATAATTATGAAAAAAACATTGGCAATACTTCTGTCAGCCGCATTGCTGATCGGAATGATATGCTCGGCGGGAGTTTTTACCGTCAGCGCGGAGGAGAACCAAGAGGACGTTTACAGCGTGATGGGCAATTCCGAGAATGTTTTTTATAACGCGTATGATGAATATGACGAGACCACCGAGATGACCTATGATCCTCATATCGGGCTTTATAAGCTTATGCTCTATGACGTTCAGCCGGAGCAGGACATCGAAATTTATATCGTAAAGAATCACGATATTGTCGAAGATCTGAGACAAGGATTTGACGTGTATTCGACCTATTTTATTTTTGACGTTGTATCGCCCTGCAATATACTTATTACATATGACGTGGAAAATAATATTGTGGATGTGCTCGGCGAAGGGGTCATACAGTTCAATGTACGTGACGTTTATATGTCAGCCAATGGCAGTAATACGTTTTATGACGAATCAAATAATTATAAAACAAACCGTGCGATCAAGATGACTGAGGTTGAAAGCAAAGTTTGGGAGGTTACGGTCGATAATGTTTTAACTTCTTCCGATCCTTATTGTACGGTTGCTTTTGGTGTTAACCGTTACTGGTATGAATATCAGTCCGGTGATAAAACTTACGGCTATTATAAATACAGGTTTGGAATTGGTCAAGAAAACTACGGAGTAACCAGCTCGGGAGTTGAAACAAGTGCCGCAGTAAACAAATCAATAGGAATCGCGTTCAAGGTTGAAGAGAACTTTTCAACGGTAAAGTTTCGCCTCGACCTGAGAAACTTTGATTACAAAACAAGAAAGGGCGCAAAATTCACCGTGACCGTTATCCCGCCCGAAAGCGCGCCTGAATTCAGCTTGCTCTACGTTGATGAGAATGACGAACCCTACGCTCCCGATTCCGAGATACCGATGGAGTATAATCCCGAGACCGGATTTTATGAGCTCAGCGTGACCGACGATTTTCCTTCGACGGATTGCAGGTTCTATGTGCTGAAAAATCACGGCGAGGACGGCAAATACGGCGATCCCGAGACAGGGGAGAGCTACTATTACGACGTGAATACAGGCAAAGATATCGACATAACATTCGATCCGCTGACAAATAAGATCAACATAATCGGCTATGGCGTTTTGAACAGAGCTAATTTCCACGTCGAAAATGTTATTGCGGCGGGCAACGGCAGTGGCTCATTCTTAGGCGGAGCTAATTGGACAGAGACGTATAGTAATAATCGAATGGCGGAAACCTCTCCGGGGGTCTGGGAGATCACCTATAATGATATTACGGCAAATGATAATTATAAAGTCAAATTTGCGCTTAATACAGATCCATATAGTACTAACCCTTGGCAGTTTAATTTAGGTTCGATAAACGGAGCTTCTTATAATTCTGACGAGGAACAGGAGGTCGTTCGCAATGGCGGCGATATTTGCTTCAAAGTAGCTGAAAGCCATTCAAAGGTATCCTTTAAGCTGGATTTACGGGATTTCAGCTTTAGGAATAGGAACACTCAGCGCGCAAAGCTTACGATAACCGTAACGCCGCCTGAGCATACACAATATCCTAATATTTTGGGAGATGTTAACGGCGACAGGTATGTTGATATCCTCGATGCGGCTATGATACAAAAGTTCGTGGTCAATAAGGCGGAATTAAACAGAGCGCAAAAGCGTACCGCCGATTACAACACGGACGGAAAAATAGACATCCTCGACGCGACAGCTATCCAAAAGCGCGCGGCTAAATAAGCTAAATAATATAAAATAACACGCAGAGAGATTATCAACACTCTCTGCGTGTTTTGATTTGCTCCGTTATCGCAACGTATCAGCTGTAATAAGAAGCGATTTTTTTCAGTTTTTTAACTCCTCTGCTTATATGTCTGTTGACCGTTGAGGTCGCAACTCCCAGATCCTTGGCTATCTCCTTTTGCTTTTTGCGGTTGATGTAATACTCGGTGATGCAGTAGCGCTGAGTATCGGTAAGCTCGCCTGTGAGCGATTTGCTCAAAATACGCTTTAGCCGTTCAATGCCGATTTGGTTCCCGCTTTCGCAGTACTGACCGTGAAGATTTGAGAGTATATCTATGTTATCCTCCTTAAAGTGAACGAGCTTTGTCCTCATTACGCCACCCCGCGATGCCTTTCTCTGAGCAGGCTCGCGGTCTGCATACATTCGCCGTAGCAGGCGCGGTATTGGCTGATTTTTTGGTCGAGCTCTTTTCTTTTTGAAGGGCCCGATTTTTTTCTCTGGTTTTTCAGCCTGATGATGACCTCGTTCAATTTTTCGGCGGTTTCGGTATATTCTTCTGACCATTCAAGATAGTTCATTTATCATCCTTCTTTCAAATTTCAAAACAGGGTATACATTCGATCAGACGGAGTGGGGCGGGTCCGCCGCAGCATTTGCTGTAATTCTATTATAACCGATTTTTAGAACAAAATCAAACGGATGTTCGATTTATAGTTTAAGCGCCCATCATTGTGTCATTGTACGGACAATGCGTGCTGATTTATCAAAATCCAGTATTTATGCGGTTTTTAGGCTTTTTCAGCGGAAAATATGGATTTAAATTTCTTTAAAGGAATAAAAATGTACTAAATTGAGAATAATATTTTTGTATCATTTGCTAAATTGCTAAAATACGGCTAAAGAAAAATACTTGTTATTATTATTTTATCAAAAAATATTGCACAAACTTTTATTAAATTTTTTGTGCAAACTGTCATTTTGCCTGTTTAGTTAGGACAAAATCACGATTTAACCCTTGAAAACAAGGGGATTAAATTGTATAATATATTAAAATGAACGGAGATAATCATACTTTTCTGTCGTTCATTATAAAACGGTAAAATGATATGATTCATTTTTTGAAGCATTCATTTTCATAAAACACACAATCGCGAAAGAGGCTGCCTTTGCAGCCTCTTTTGCTGTCGTGGTGACGACACCACAGTCCGCCTTTG
>CADBXH010000114.1 GCA_902798605.1 uncultured Ruminococcus sp.
ATTCTGATAAGATTGTAAATATGTACACCTGCGGACCGACCGTGTACCACTACGCGCACATCGGCAACCTTCGCACCTACATTATGGAGGACGTGCTTGAAAAATATCTACGCTTTGCGGGCTACAACGTCAACCGCGTAATGAACATCACCGACGTCGGACATCTCTCCAGCGACGCCGACACAGGCGAGGACAAGATGCTCGCGGGCGCAAAAAGAGAGCACAAAAGTGTTCTCGAGATCGCCAAGTTCTACACCGACGCGTTTTTCTCTGACTGCGAAAAGCTCAACATCAAGCGTCCCGACGTGGTCGAACCCGCGACAAACTGCATCGATGAGTTCATCAATATGATCTCCGTCCTGCTCGAAAAGGGCTACGCCTACATCGCAGGCGGCAACGTGTATTTTGACACCTCAAAGCTCGACACCTACTATGTTTTCGGCAATATGAACGAGGAAGACCTTGCGGTCGGCGTGCGCGACAGCGTTGAAGAGGACGAAAATAAGCGCAATAAGACCGACTTTGTGCTCTGGTTCACCAAGTCAAAGTTTGACGACCAGGAGCTCAAATGGGAATCCCCGTGGGGCTTGGGCTACCCCGGTTGGCACATCGAATGCTCCTCGATCAGCTACAAGCACAACGGCGAGTACCTCGACATCCACTGCGGCGGTATCGACAACGCCTTCCCCCACCACACCAACGAGATCGCGCAGAGCGAGGCGTTCATCGGGCACAAGTGGTGCAAATACTGGTTCCATGTGCTCCACCTCAATGACGCGCGCGGCAAGATGAGCAAATCAAAGGGCGATTTCCTGACCGTTTCTCTGCTCGAGAGCAAGGGCTACGATCCGCTTGTTTACAGGATGTTCTGCCTGCAAAGCCACTACCGCAAGCCGCTCACCTTTACATACGACAGCCTTGACAACACCGCAAAGGCTTACGAAAAACTGGTTTCGAGGATCTCAAACATCTCCCCCGACGGCGAGGTCGATCAAGCCAAGGCGGACGAGCTCATCGGCAAATTCAAGGAAGCGCTCGACAACGACCTAAACACCGCGCTCGGACTCACCGCGGTTTATGACGTCCTCAAAGCCGACGCGAACGGCGCGACAAAGCTCTATGTCATCGGCGAGCTGGACAAGGTGCTCTCGCTCGATCTTATAAAAGAAAAGACAGAGGAAGAGCCCAAGGCAAGCGATGATTTGACCGCGGAGATCGAAGCGCTCATTCAGCAGCGCACAGAGGCTCGCGCCAACAAGGACTGGGCAACAGCCGACGCCATCCGCGACAAGCTAAAGGATATGAACGTGACCGTGATCGACTCAAAAGACGGGATCACTTGGAAGATTAACTAAACTAAAAATATAGGGGCGTGCAATGCACGCCCGCTTTTTTCTAATAAAGAATTTTCTTGCTTTTTGTAAAATTGTATGATATACTGACTATGTAAAGAAACGGTGGCGGGCGCCGGTGGGCGCTTTCTCCGCCTTTTTTTACGTCTTATTTACATTTAAAGTTTGGCAAAACGGCGGGTCAAAACCGGCGCAAATTGCCCTGCCGTGGCAACGGACGACACTCTCGTAAAGGGGGTGTATGGCTATGGAGTACATAGTAACAATTCTTATTATCGTATTTTTAATCATAGTTCTAATAAAGAAATAACCGCCCTGTAGTACCAGTACAAGGCGGTTATTAATAAAATAATCTAAATGTATTGCGAAACAGCTCATACCGTTTCTTTACACTCTCATTATAAAGCATTTCCCGCAATAAGTCAATAGTAATAAAACCTTTTCCTCTGCCATAAACTGTTATGGAAGGGGATTTTTATGAAGTATTTTATTTTGACAAAGAGGAGTTTATTTTCACTCGCGTTTTGCCTTTTGATCGGCGTAATGGCGGCAACGGTCGCGGTCGGCTCGGCGGTAAAGGCTGTCCAAACGGCGGCAGAGCCAAAGCAGGTCCCCGTCTACCGCGTTGAACAGGGCAAAAAGCAGGTCGCGATCTCCTTTGACGCAGCTTGGGGTGATGAGCAGACAGAGGAACTGCTTAATATTCTCGAAAAGAATAATGTCAAGGCAACATTCTTCCTCGTCGGCGACTGGGTCGACAAATATCCCGACGATGTAAAGGAGATACACAAGCGCGGTCACGACATCGGCAACCACAGCGATACTCATCCGCATATGACTCAGCTCGATCTGTCCGGTCAGACAAAAGAAGTTCAGGCGTGCAACGACAAGATCAAAGCGATAACCGGAGCGGCTCCCACGCTGTTCCGTCCGCCCTACGGCGACTACGACAACAACCTTGTCAACTGCGTCAAGGGCTTGGGAATGTACTGCGTCCAGTGGGACGTCGACTCGCTCGACTGGAAGGATCCCTCGCCCGAAAAAATGGTAGAAACCGTGCTCAGCAAGGTCACGGACGGCTCGATAGTTTTGATGCACAACGGCGCAAAAAATACCCCCGCAGCTCTGCCGAAAATAATAAAAGGCATACGCGACAAGGGTTTTGAGATCGTTTTGATAAAAGACTTGCTCCCCGAAGGCGAGTACTACACCGACGTTCAGGGAGAGATGCATCTGTCGCAATAAATCCCGGCAGAATGAATAGCGAATAACGAATCATGAGGCTCCCCCAACGCTTTAGCTTTGGGGGAGCTGTCGCGTAGCGACTGAGGGGGCGGAGTATGTGTTTGTGCCGCGTTTTCCGTTGCAAATCATACCTTGCGCTAACGGAAACGCAGCCCCCTCCGACCAATTCGCTTAAAGCGAATTGCCCACCTCCCCCGTAACAAGTGACGGGGGAGGCTTTAAAACTTATTACTTTCACACTTAACTTATTCCTTATTACTTATTACTTAACAAAAGAGCTGCCAACGTTTCCGTCAGCAGCTCACTGTTAATTGTTAATCGTTAATTGTTAATCAGTACACAATTACCGGTGTGCCGGTCGATATGTTGTTATAAATGATCTTAACCTTATCGGTCGGAGTATTTACACAGCCGTGCGAGCCGTCGCCCTTATAGATCGATCCGCCGAAGCGTGAACGCCAGCTTGCGTCGTGGATTCCGCAGCCGCCGCAAAACGCCATCCAGTACTGAACGAACGAGGAGTATCCGGGACCGCTGAGGGTCGTGTTTCTCGCGCGGGAATAAACCGAATGGAAGCCTCTGGGAGTGTTATGCCAGCCGTCTGCGTTACCTGTAACGACATCGGTCTCAACGATGAGCTTGCCGTTTTTGTAGTACCACATATGCTGTCTGTCAATGCTGATCTCAACGTATGTATTTCCCATATTCTTGCCGAAGATCTTGCCGTTCACGGTCAGAGTACGGTTGATTGCAGTACCTGTTATGCTGTGCTGCTTTGTAACATACATCGGATATACGCGGAACCAAAGCTTTTTGCCGGGCGAAAGTCTGGGAGAAGTGAACTTGTTCGACTTTGTGCTGCCGAGCTTTGTGCCCTTTGTCGCGTTAGCGCTTGTGTAGCAGTATATATCGTAGCGTGTAGCGTACTTGTTATAGTTCCAAACGAGGTCAACCCTTGAACGGCTTGTCGAGATCTTGAACGCGGGAGCGCCGAGACCCGAAAGGCATTTGAGCCTGTTAGCCGGTGAAGAATAGCTTGCGCCGTTGTTGCAATCTCTGAAGGTCTTGATATTATAAACGTAGATATTGCCGACCTTGATGTTTTTGTCGATCAACTTGCAGTTCTTTTTGCCGTAAATAGTCTTGTAAAGAACCTCTTTGTTGCCGGACTCGGGCGATGAACGATAAACCCTGTAGCCTGTAGCCTTGGTGTTCTGGTTCCATTTCAGCTCGATTATCTGTGAGGAACGGATCCTCATAAGTCCGGCGACCTTACCGGGCTGAGTCGCGGTCTTTTTAAGTGTGCGATTGCCCTCGTAGATCTTGCCCTTATAGTTAATAAATGCGGAAACCAGGAAATGATACTGAGTAGTGTTTCTGAGGCGGTTCAGCCTAAAGGTAGTAGCGCCCTTAACAGTGCCAGCCTTATGCCAGCCGCCCTCTTCACCGTCTGCATTATAATAGTATACAAAATAACCGGTCGCGTTCGGCACCGCGTTCCATGTAAGTGTTATGCCGTTTGTATCGTAGCTCGTCTTTTGAAGATTTGTTACGTTACCGGGCACGGGAACCGGATCCTCCGCAGGTGCGTTGTTTGCGATGATCTCTTCCTCGGCTTCTGCCGCAACGCTGTGTTCCTCGTCCATAGCGGCAATAGCGTCGGACTCTTGCTTTGCGCCGTCAAAGTCAACATCTTCGTTGGCGGCGAGGGTAACGTCTTCGTCCTCGTCCTCGTCAGCGCCGACATCCTCGGATTCTTCAACGGCAGCGACAACTTGTTCGTCATCATCCTCCGCAGCCGAAACCGCGACTACGCTTGCCGCCGAAACCGCCATTACAGCGGCGAGAAAAATTGCCAAAAGTTTTTTTGATTTCCTCATTTTCATAAACGCTCCTTCTTTAAATAATAACTGCCCCAAACATATACGCTTCCAACTTTTCGAGGCAATCAAATTATACAGTGTTAGCTGCAAAAAATCTGTCACTAAAAATCTCAAACAAAAAGATATGTTTACCTTCCGTTCTCGACAGACTTTCTGACCTCGGCCTTTAGCCGCTCAAAAGGGGTGTCCTTTTTGTCGATGATCTCCCCCGGACCGAGGGTTTTGGGCTTTAGGTTCGACGCGCCCGACTGGCTGTGCATCTGGATCACGATCCCCTCAAGCTGAATAAGCGCAAAAAGCTGACTGAGTGACGTGCATTCATCAATAGCCTTTAGCAACTGAGCTTTTGATTTTTTGCTGTAACCGCTAACCGTAGCGCCCTTCACCCAATCACCTGCCTTTTGTTTAAACCTATTTATACTATTATACTTAAAAACAAAAAATATTTCAATACTATTTTTGATTTTATTTGTTTACAGAGTCAATATTTTGTGTTATTATGAAAAAAGCAGCGAAAAAACAGCATATTTTGTGGTTTTATATTTCTTGTAGAGAATTATATCTCCAAATCTACAGTATTTTAAACAAAGGAAGTGTAAAAATGAAAAGAATATTCTGCGCTTTGCTTGTCGGCGCGGCACTGGTTTCAGCGGTTTTGACAGGCTGCGGCTCGGATAATGACAAAAAAGGTTCAGAGGGCGCCACACAATGGACGGTCACACCGGACAACTCGCAATCGGCTCAGTCATCGACCGAGCAACAGGCTTCCGATGCCGAAACTAAAGCCGCGGGCGAAAAAGTCAAGATCAACGACAGTCAGCTCGGCGAGATCGAGATCACGGTCGCCGGCGGTGTTGAGCTGAATAAATACAATAACGAAGGCTTTTCTACGGAAAACGGTCTTAAAACCTACACCGAAAACGGCAACAAGGTATCTCTTTCGGGTATCGACGTCTCCGAAAACTGC
>CADBXH010000115.1 GCA_902798605.1 uncultured Ruminococcus sp.
TACTTTGCGCTGTTGCCGAAAGATTTATATGTGTAGCCGCTGATAACAAACGGAGCTGTTGAACTAAGGGTCTCTGAATTGATGCTCTCGTTGACCTCACCGATCTTGCCAAGCTCTGAGCAGGCGATAACGACCGAAGTCTCGTCAATAACGCCGATAGTTCTGTCTACGGCATCCTTCATCTGATGCACTATACCCTGAAATAATCTGTTAGACATATCTCTTACCTCTTTTTCTGCATAAATTTTGTAAATTGGGCGCGACTGCGTTTTGGGCGCAGTTATTTAAAGTACCCTCATATACATATTACACAAAATCTCAGAAAAAATCAACCTCTATTAACAAATTTTTTCGGATTTTTTTGGGGAAATTGCATTATAGCACCCGTTTATGGGTCTATATTATCACATCTGTGTGATAGATTTGTGACGATTCTGTAACAATTTTAATTCTGATAAGCAAAAATAGAGTTATATACGGTGGGGTATAATTATTTAAATTGGCGGTAATAAAAGAAGTTTTCTGTCATATAATCAGTATACGGAGTTATACTTATGAAACAAAAAGCTGTTCTTACAGAATATGAAATAAAAACGAATAAGCTGTCCGGGCCGCTCGCTATTGCTTTGATCGCCGACTTGCACGAACGCAAAGCGGACGACCTTGTTGAACTGCTCAAATCGGCAAATCCCGACCTGATCGCGATAGCCGGCGATACGCTCGAAAGATTCACGGGCGAGGACTTGGCACGGCGCAGAAAAAAAGATCCAATCAGGATCGCGGTTTTTACCGCGGCGTATTATGTGGATCACGCTTTAAGGTTTATTACACGCAACAAAAACCTTGCCGATCCTGAAAACGCATATCGTTTTTTGCGCGGAGCGGCGGGTATCGCTCCGGTTTTTATGAGTTTCGGCAATCATGAGGAGGAGCTTACCGAAGAGGACTACGCGCTGATCAATGATAACAAAATCACGCTTCTTGATAATTCCGATACGACCGTCACGGTAAAAGGGCAGGAGCTGCATATCGGCGGGCTTCCGATGATATGCGATGAAAAATGGCTCGATGAGTTTTCAAATCAAACAGGATATAAAATACTGCTCTGCCACCACCCCGAATATTACGATGAATATATCAAAGGCAAGGACATAGACCTGATTTTGTCTGGACACAATCACGGCGGACAGATACGGATCTTCGGCAAAGGCGCGCTATCGTCTTCATCAGGCTTGTTTCCGAAATACGACCGGGGATTATTCTACGACCGGCTTGTTGTTTCAGCCGGATGCTCAAACACCACCGCGATACCGCGGATAAAAAATCCGCGCGAGGTAGTAATTATAAAACTGGTACCTGAATAATATGGAAGAAATAACATACAACGGATATTTTACTTTACAATGGCATATCACGCACCGCTGCAATCTGCGCTGCAAGCACTGCTATCAGGACGATTACTCGGCATTTGAAAGCCGCGATATGCTGAGCGATATATTAAATCAGTATGAAGCCCTGCTCAAACAGTACGGCTTTAAAGGGCATATAAACTTCACGGGCGGCGAGCCCCTCACCCACCCCGACTTGTTTTGGCTGATTGAGGAAGCTCGAAAAAGAGACATCACGACCGCCGTGCTGACAAACGGCACGCTGATTGGCAGAAGTGAAGCCAAAAAACTGAAAATCCTCGGCGTTGATTATGTCCAAATCAGCCTTGACGGAACAAAGGAAATCCACGACAATATCCGCGGGAACGGCAGCTTTGACAGGGCAGCCGGCGGACTCAGGGAGCTTATCGCTCAGGGCATATACACCGATGTTTCGTTCACCGCCCAGCGCGGAAATTTAAACGAGCTTAAAAAGCTGGCACGGTTCTGCTATGAGTTAGGCGTGGACAAGCTGTGGTTCGACCGCGTCGTTATTCCCTCTGATGAGGATATAAACGATCTGTCGCTGACAAAAGGCGAGTATGACAAGCTGTGCCGTCAGGCGGCAAGGCTGAACAAAAAACAAATGATCTCCTGCGCGAGAGCCCTGCAGTTCATTCCCTGCAAAAACAAAGAGTTTTATTCCTGCACGGCGGGCAGCAGCCTGCTCGCGATACTTGCGGACGGTTCGGTGATGCCGTGCCGCAGGCTTCCGACAGTCGTCGGAAACGTTAAAGAAAAAGATTTGCTTTTGATCTACCGCGACAGTCCGGAGCTGATAAAGCTCAGAAATTCGGATATTCCCGAACAGTGCAAAAGCTGTGGGTTTTCAGAACGGTGCCGCGGCGGCGCAAAGTGCATTACATACGCAAAAACAGGCAGGTATGATCTTCTCGACCCCGACTGCGTTTTACTGAAATAGGAGGATAAGATGGACAACAAATCAGCCTTTCAGGTCAATCAATACGACGAAAATATCCGCAAGGTCATCCCCTTTTACGACGAGATATACGACCGGATTTTTGAAGTTATAAAAGCGCATTGCGGCGACAAAAAGCTCTCGCTCCTCGACACTGGCTGCGGCACGGGAACGCTCGGCTTAAAAGCGCAAGAGCAGATCGATATTGCAGAGCTCGTGCTATGCGACCCGTCGGAGAAAATGCTCGCGGACGCAAAAAACAAGCTCGCCGGTTATAATTGTGAATTCATCCTCGCCGGCTCGGAGGAGCTTGATTTTGAAAACCGCTTTGACGTTGTAACGGCGATCCAGTCGCACCACTATTTTGACAAGCCGACAAGGGAGCTCGCGGTACAAAAGTGCTTTGACGCGCTCAAGCCCGGCGGGATATTCATTTACTTTGAAAACACCGCACCGTTCAGCGAGATCGGCAAAGACAATATGATAAAGCGCCTTGAAGCGTATGAGCTCAAAGCCGGCAGAACGGTCGAGGAAGTCAAAGCTCACTCGTCAAGGTACAACAAGGAGTTCTTCCCCATCACTATCCGCGAACACCTTGAGCTGCTGAATAAAACAGGTTCCAAAGCATCTGAGCTGTTCTGGCAGTCATATATGCAGAGCGGTTTTTACGCTGTAAAATAAGGAGGGCAAAATGAAGGATTACATAGCTTACTGCGGACTTGACTGCGAAAAATGCGAGGCGCGCCTTGCGACAGTCAATAACGAATCACGCCCGAGATGATAAACTGCGAGGGCTGTCGGACCGACGGTGCAAAAACAGTATTCTGCGATTCGCTCTGCCAAATAAGACAATGTGCTATGAAAAACGGCTTTGAAACCTGCGGAAGCTGTGAAAAAATGAACAAGTGCAAAAAAGTTGAAATGATCATCGGCAACAACTCCGAAGCGCTCGAGAATTTAAAGAATAGTTAACAAAACAAGCATTTTTCATTCTATTGGAAAAAGGGTACCCGTTAGTTTGGGTACCCTTAATTATTTGGTTTCTATATATTATCAAAAATCAATCTCTGAACCTGCGTCCGCTGTTCGAGCGCGGGCGCTGACGGGTATTATATCCCGAGCGTGAACGCGCGCGAGCCTCTCGAGCCCTGCGGCGTTTGCGCGCCGAGCGCTTCGCGATAAGAACGATGATAAGAATAATAAGAAGAACAATAGCCGCCGCTATGATCACAAAGAGGACTGTATGTTCCTTGATGAACACCTCAAGCGGCGAGATGTCGCGCTCGACGTCCTCGGGAGAAACAAGATTCACCGTGCCTAAATCCAGATCGTCATATTTTACGCTGACAGTTCCGAGCACATCGCCCTTTGCAACGGGCGCTTCGACCTGCTCGGGGCAGATAGCATCGACCTTCAGCTTGCTTTTGTCGTAGTTTTTCGGAAGAAACGCCGATATATCCTTTTCGGGAACAGCGCTGAGCGTTTTTCCGTTTCTGACATATTTTACATCAACGGAATCAAGGCTGTCAGTCGTGCTGTAAATCGTCTGAATCCCAAGATTATCATACGCCCATTTATACAGACCCGCGGTATCAAGCATAGCGTAATTGACGTCCTCATCATAGGAAAAATCAGCACCGAGACAAATACAAAGATATTTATCTCCGCTCTTGTCCGATGAGGTCACAATGCACTTGCCTGCCTGATCGAGATATCCGGTCTTTATGCCCCTTGTATACTCGTAATAGTACCGGCCGCCCTCGGCCTCGGGGTCGAGCATATAGTTGGTGTTGTGGAGTTCTTCAAAGCCCTTTGGAGTGTAATATACAGTGTTGCTGATCTCCATAAATTCCGGAATATTCATCGCGTGCTTAGCGATAAGCGCCATATCATAGGCGGTAGAATAATGCTCGGGGTCATAAAGCCCGTGGGGATTGGCAAAGTGGGTATTTTTGCAGCCAAGCTCATTGGCTTTGGCGTTCATCATATCCACAAACCCCGGAATACCGTTGCCGACATAATCAGCCAGCACAAGCGCGGCGTCGTTGCCCGACGGGAGCATAAGGCCGTACAAAAGATCCTTGACCGAAACCTTCTCGCCGATATGCGACGACAGCCCCATAACCGTGCTCTCGGGGTCTATCCCGCTGATAACATCCTCCTTGATAGTGACGTAAGTATTGTCGATATCATCGACATTATCCGCCGTGATTATGAATGTCATTATCTTCGTTGTAGAAGCGGGGTACATCTGCTGATCGGAGTTTTTTTCGTAAACCACGGTTTTATTGTTAAGATTCTCAAGATACACAGCTTTAGACACGGTGTCTACGTTACAATTGTAATCAACCGCCGAAACAGAAAAAAAGCTTACGCAAATGAGAATCACAGAAAACGCAAATGCTGTTAATCGTTTCATATTTTCCTCCGTTATGAGTTGTGGGGTTTATGCTCTGATAATTATATCACATTATTGCCAAAAAGCAAAGAGCATTTTTGATCGCTACTAGTTTTGAAGCATTTTACGCAAGAAGAGCGAAGGTGGTTTGCGCCATCTTCGCCCGAAGTCTTATAAAAAGTCTATGGATTTATTCCCGACACTATGCTATCCAATTGCTCTCTTATCTCATCAAATCCGCAATTCATATCAAACGTTTTCACACTGATTTTGTTACCACTCATTTGATAGGTGTTGTCGGGGATAATCTGTTCATCGGTTTTAGCGTATAACAACAATCCTAATACTGTTCCGCTGTTGCCGATTTCGGCCTGCTTATTCTTTACATATGTGAATGTTTGGTAGAGGTTAGCCGAGTGGATCGTTGTTTTATTGAAACGAGTTTGAGTAGTATGAGCGTAATATTTCGCATCAATAATCAGATAATTGCCATCCTTTTCAAGCGTAATATCAGAACGCATTACGGGCAGCATATCGCTGTAGTCATCGTCGAGCTGCCACGGGATTTGCGGTGCGCCGACGTTAAGTTCCGGGTGCTCCTTTCTATAATACTCCAGTATAAACTTTTCATACAAGCGGTGCATTTTCTGTTCATCAAGGAAATCCATCAGCTTGGTTGAACCATCCGACTGCGTTTGCAGCAAGCCCTTCAAAACCAAATAACAAATTGAAACCAACATACGGTAGGTCTGATTGTTGCGGTCATATCGCAAATTCCAGTTGATTGAATGAACATCTAACGCATCAACGTTATCCAAATAAACCAACAGCTTTTTTATTGCCTTTTTTCGGCTTTTATCAATTTCGGTAACTATCAAGCGAAGCATCGTTGTTTTGATGATTCGGTTCAAATAAGCGTTCTCGGAAAACTCATCATAAGAACAAATTACCTGCTGTCGGATAAGCGTGTTGGTTTTCAAAGAATACGAAATCTCCATTTTTCCACGCAAAGCAGTCAGCGGTTCTTTTTTTTGAATATAGTCCTTGATAAGACCGCGCTTGACTTGTTTGGAAAAACCTCTGATTAGAATTTCCGCACATAAATCCGCTACATTTTCAAAATGCTCTGTCGCTACACTTTTATACCCTTGCTCATTAAGCACTTGAAAAGCGTAAGAAAGCATATAATAAATATTTTGAATCGGGATCACTTGACAGCACTCCTCAAGCGGTCAGACCATTCTTGTACCTTTGATTGTTCATCAAACCAATACTCTTTGAGTAACGGGATAAGCTCAAACTCAACAATATCAGTCAGCGTGTTTTCCTTAATCCCCTCAATATCGCAGAAATAGCTGTGACCGATACAGAAACCTTCTCCGAGCGAATCATCATCGGAGATCGTAATATTGAGCTGAGCAACACAATCAATAAGCCTGTTGAATTTTTTACTATCCAATTTGTGTTGATATTCTTTGAATCCGTTAGAATCAAAAGCGGGCTTCATATCAAAGAACTTAAATCTTCTGCGAAGAGCGTAGTCGATGATTGCCAAACTTCTGTCTGCGGTGTTCATCATACCGATGATATAAACATTATCTGGAACAGAGAATTTATCCGCAGAATAAAGCAACCGAATAACGTTGTTGCGTTTATCGGCTTCAATCATCATAAACAGCTCACCGAATATCTTGCTAAGATTGCCGCGGTTGATTTCATCAATAATAAAGAAATAATCGTTTTCTTTGTCCTCTTCGGCTTTTTTGCAGAATTTATAGAAAACGCCTTTTTGAATTTTAAAACTACCGGATTCTATAGGACGGAATCCTTCGATAAAATCTTCATAAGTGTAGCTTTGGTGGAACTGAATCAACTCTACACGCTCAGGATCCTTTACCCCCATAATCGAATACGCAAGTCTTTTAGCGGCAAATGTTTTACCGACGCCGGGAGCGCCTTGCAAAATCACATTCTTTTTATTTTTGAGTAATCTTACCAAAGTGTTGTAACTATCCTCACTGATATAAACGTCCGTTAAGAAATCGTATTTATCGTAAACATTCAACGGTGTTTCATCGACTTCGATATCATCGTCGTCATCTTCCGTATCAAACATTGCGTTAAGTGTTTCAACATATTCTGTGTATTGTGTAATATCGGTCAGGGTTTTCATAGCAGCTTGACCGGGATGTTTCCACTCACCGATATTCGTCCACTTAACTTTACGAACGTTATTATATTCATCATCAGTGCTTTCATAGTATGAGTAATCTGACTCTACCACACCGCGTCCGATAACGGTATCTCTGCCTTTTTTCGCAAATACAATGTCGCCGGGTTTCATCTCGTTAGCAAACTGCCAAGTAGCAAGGGCTGCATTACGATAAGGTTTATTGTCACCATATGCTTCCTGCATTGCGGTTTTCATCTCTGATTTAGAAGAGAATTGTGTTAAGTCGCCGATTTCGCCCCAGCCGATAAGCATAATACCTTTCTCGATACATTCATTCCATTTTGAGGCATTATGTCCGGGAGAGTAAATCCAGTAACGCTTTGTATTAACGTCTTCATCAGCAAGGGCTGAGCCTTTTTCCACACGATTATCTTGGTTCTCTTTTACAACCGTTTTGAAGATTTCGGAAGCCAATTCATCGGTCATATCAACAGTCCAACCTTTTTCCGTCAGTTTCCAAATACCGCGCGTACTGTTATCAATATAACCACCGCGTACTAAATACTGTCTTGCCCAAGCAACATCATTATTGAACTCCGGTGTATTGGTTTTCCCGATTACCGCGCCGGTTTCTTTTGATGTAAGTTTCTCGTTTTCAATAATTTTCTTTCGTGCTTCTTTCGGAGTCGCAGAGCCGCCTAAATCTTTGAGCGCCTGCAATAGAGGTCTGAACCAGCGCAAGAATTTAGCGCCGGAATTTGACGATGAATCTTCCGTCAGTTTTTCATATCCGTCGTCCTGTTTGGAAACATTCCAAGCACTAAAAGACAAAGCGGAAAGTGAATCGTATGGAGACTTATCGGAATGAATATATGAAAGGCACTCGTCACAGATAGCAAGATACGCTTCTGCTTCGGGCATAGATTTCAAATTCTTCACCTTTGCAACAACAGACTCAGGCAAGCTGTCGTTGTTTATGATAAACCATCTGTTGCGAGAATCCAAATTCAAAAATCTGTTGGGACGAATCCAGTATAAGCCCATTGACAAATTCCACTTTACGCCCTTCTGGGAAAGGGAAGTATTAAATGAATCGGAAAACTTCTCTCTGAGTTCAGGTGAGTCTGACTTTGAAAGTGCGATAGCATAATCGAAAACATCCCAAAGATTATCAATATCGTGTTCACCACGACCGTTGCCAAACCAATAGAATGTAGCCATCTGATTGTTCAACTTGTCCTGTAACACCTTATTGGTATTGATATTATTGATCGAATTACCCTGTATTACCTTTGTAGTGATTCGCATTTAATTCCTCCCAGAAGGATGTTATCCTTAAACACCGGTTTGTAAAATCAATCTGTCATATACTTCCGTAAGCGTCTGTATCATCTTGGATGCCAGTGTATATGCGTTCTGATATTTGATCAGATTAACCGCTTCATCATCTGTATCCA
>CADBXH010000116.1 GCA_902798605.1 uncultured Ruminococcus sp.
TAATGCTTTTTTGAACATTTCTTCTCCTCCTTATGTAGTAATGCTTCTATAAGCAATAATATTATAATACAAATGCCATCCAAAAGTCAATAAATTTTATAAATTGGAATCGCTTTTTTTTATTATTTAGTGTTTTTTGTTTAATATGACTGTTTTTTACCCCTGAATTTGTAGGAATATACAGAAATCCGCGGCCTTTTTTGAGTAAAACCGCGGATAAAAGTGATAATATTTACAATTTATTAACCATTTTTTGATAATATCGTGTTACCTGTAACCGTTCACGTTGTGCGACTGCCAGTTCCACGAATCGTAACACATATCCTCGAGGCTTTTTTCAGCCTTCCAGCCGAGCTGCTGTTCTGCTTTTTCGGCGTTTGCGAAGCACTCGGCTATATCTCCGGCGCGCCTCGGCTTGATAACATAGGGGATCTCGATACCGTTGACCTTTTCAAAAGCCTTGACGATATCGAGCACGCTGTAGCCCGTTCCGGTTCCGAGGTTGAACACCTCGCATCCCTTGTGAGCGTCGGAGTAGTCGAGAGCCTTGACGTGACCCTTTGCGAGATCGACAACGTGGATGTAGTCGCGCACTCCCGTGCCGTCGTGTGTGGGATAATCATCGCCGAAAACTCCGAGCTGTTTAAGCCTGCCGGCAGCGACCTGGGTTATGTACGGCATCAGGTTGTTCGGGATACCGTTGGGATCCTCGCCTATGCGTCCGCTCTCGTGCGCGCCGATCGGGTTAAAGTAGCGGAGCAGCACGACCGAGAAGTCCGGATTTGCCTTTGCGGTGTCGGAGAGTATCTGCTCCATCATCAGCTTAGTCCAGCCGTAGGGGTTGGTGGGGCTGCCGGTAGGCATAGTCTCAACAAGCGGAACGGTCTTTGGTGTTCCGTAAACCGTGGCGGATGAGCTGAATATAAAGTTGTTGACCTTGTGCTTCAGCATCGCCTCGAGCAGGGTCAGGGTGGAGTCGATATTGTTGCGGTAATAGAGTGTGGGCTTTTCCACGCTCTCTCCGACCGCCTTTAAGCCCGCGAAGTGGATGACCGCGTCGAGCTTGTTTTCGGAGAAGATCTTTTCGACCGCGTCTTTGTCGCAGACGTCCGCCTCATAGAGAGGTATCTTGGTGCTTGTAAGCTCCTCTACCCTTTTGACTGCCTCTGGGCAGGAGTTTGAAAAATTGTCGGCGATCACAACGCTGTGACCCGACCGGATAAGTTCAACGCAGGTATGGCTGCCGATGTATCCGGCGCCGCCCGCAAGAAGTACGTTCATATTAGTCCTTTCCGCTCCAAAATCAGGAGCATAAAAACCTGTAAAAATTCCCCTTTTAAATAGTATACGGATTTTTAAGCTAAATTACGGCTGACGCCGTAGCTAAATTGCCTTCGGCAAGCTAAATTCGCTGTCGCGAGCTAAATTTGCTTCGCAAGCTAACCTGTTTTCTAAACTCAGCGCGGCACAATCCGCATTTAGCTGTTTCCACAAGGAAACAATTCAGCTGCCGCTCTGCGGCAATTTAGCTCTTTTCGGGTTCGGGATATTCAACTCCGAAGGTCTCCGCCTCGGCTTTTAGGATGATTTGGTCGTCGAGCGGTCTGTCCGAAAAATCGGTGTCACATTCGGCGATCTCGTTCACCGCGTCCATTCCCTCTATGACCTTGCCGAACGCCGCGTACTGGCCGTCGAGGTGCGGAGAAGTCTTGTGCATAATAAAGAACTGCGAGCCCGCGCTGTCGGGCATCATTGAGCGCGCCATTGAGAGCACGCCCTCGGTATGTTTAAGTTCATTTTTGAAGCCGTTTGCCGAAAACTCGCCCTTGATCTGATACCCGGGGCCGCCCATTCCGGTTCCCTCGGGGCAGCCGCCCTGGATCATAAAGCCGTAAATAACGCGGTGGAACGTGAGTCCGTCATAAAACCCGCTGTTGACAAGGCTCAAAAAGTTGTTTACCGTGTTGGGAGCTATGTCGGGGTAGAGCTCCGCTTTGATGGTTTTTCCGTTTTGAAGTGTAAATGTAACGATTGGATTTTGCATTTTTCCCTCCGGCACTCAGGCGCTTTCGCCTGATTTATTGTTAATCTAATACTTCCATCAGTGTTCTTCTGAACCCGACGGGATCGTTTACGGCGTAAACTATTATGCAAAACGTAATAAACGCCGCAAGCACAAGTCCGATTATCGACATAACCAGTCCGGCGTTAGCCTTGCTGTTCGTTACCCTCTGCTCGGCGGATTTTTTCTTTGCTATTATCGAGAAAATCAGGCCGAGGATACCGGCTATAAATCCGGTTATAACGTATATGCTGGATACGAGCGACACGATACCGCAGACCATACCGGCGATCCCCAAGCCTTTTGCACTGCCATGAGGTTCTCTCGGCACACTGTTTTGATAAACGTACTGCTGATATCCGTAGTCAGCGCCCGGAACATTCGGGTTGTACTGCTGCTGAAAGTTCTGCTGATACGGCTGAACGTCAGGCTGCGAGTACTGCTGCTGATAGTTCTGCTGATACGGCTGAACGTCGGGCTGCGGGTACTGCTGCTGATTGTTCTGCTCATTCATCTGAGTTGATTCGTAGGGATTTACTTCATCGTATTTATCCATATCCTTATCCTCCGATAAACCGGCTTCAAACGCCTAAATATTCTACATTTTTTACCTTCCGATAAAAAACTCAAAATAACAAAGCCGGACAGAGTACCCCCTGCCCGACCATATGCTTGTTGATTATTTAACGAATTCTTGTTCCTGTGGAAGCAACAACAATTAGGAATATTGTTGAAATAGCAGCGGCTACAATGCCGAAAACAAGACCCACTGTAGCCATTCCGTTTTTACCTGAATATTTTTTCTTTGCCAAAATCGAGAAAACAATAGCCGGAACACCAAAATAGAATCCGCCGAAAACCGCAGAGAGGGCAAGTGCTATGATTCCGCATACAAGAGAAACAATGCTGAATGCTCTTACCGCACCGCTGTATGTATCGCCCTGAACATTGTAGTTGTTAACGGGCTGAGAATACTGCTGCTGAGGATAGTTGTCATACTGACCGTACTGCTGCTGAACACCGTAATCAGGCTGCTGGTTATACTGCGCGTTGTAATCAGGCTGCTGCTGACCGTACTGCTGATCGTCGGGCTGCTGCGGCTGCTGATTATACTGGTTAGCGTAATCGGGCTGCTGCGGCTGACTATACTGTGACGCGTAATCAGGCTGTTGCGGTTCAGGCGAACCGTTGGGATCGGGATTCATATTGTTATATTCATCTATTAGAGTACCCTCCTTAAAATTTTTCAATACTATTATACGATAATCGTAATGTTTTGTCAATATAATATAGCAGTTTGCTACAAAATTGTAGCACAAATAGCTGTAACCGGCTTATTCAATGCTCATTGTGGCGTAGGCGTTGAGGTCTGTGCCCGCCGTGTTTCCCGACAGGAATTCATAATACGCCTGCGAGCCGACCATTGCGGCGTTGTCTCCGCAGAGGCTTTTGTCGGGCATATAGAACTCATATCCGCGTTTTTTACACTCATCGGCAAGGGTCTTGCGCAACAGCGAATTTGCAGAAACTCCGCCCGCGATAACGAGCCGCGTAACGCCTAAGTCCTCGGCGGCTTTGAGGAAGTTAGTTGTGAGGCAGTCGACCACAGCGTACCTGAACGAAGCGCAGACGTCCGCCTTGTTGAGCTCCACACCCTTTTGCGCGGAGTTGTGGAGCAGGTTTATGACGGCTGTTTTAAGACCCGAAAAGCTGAAATCATACGGCGCGTCGTTCACCACGGGGCGCGGGAGCTTGAACGCCAGCGGATTGCCGCCCTCGGCTACCTTGTCGAGCTCGATACCGCCCGGGTAGGGCATCCCCATTGTTCTTGCCGCCTTGTCAAACGCCTCGCCAGCGGCATCGTCGCGGGTGCGTCCGATTATCTTCATCTTGGTGTAGTCCTCTACCATAACAATGTGGCTGTGTCCGCCCGACACTACAAGGCAGAGAAACGGCGGTTTTAATTCTGTATTAGAAATATAATTTGACGCGATGTGCGAGCGCAGGTGGTGGGTGGGTATCAGCGGCAGCCCTGTTGAGAGGGCTAAGCCCTTTGCGAAGTTCACGCCCACCAAAAGCGCGCCGATAAGCCCCGGAGCGTATGTCACCGCGAGGGCGTCGATCTGTTCGAGCGTGAGGTTTGATTCTTCAAGCGCCTGAGTAACCACGGGGGTTATTGCCTCGGCGTGGCGGCGCGAGGCTATCTCCGGCACGACTCCGCCGTAAAGCCTGTGCTCCTCTACCTGAGAGGCTATCACCGACGACAAAACGGTTCTGCCGTCCTCAACAACCGCCGCCGCGGTCTCGTCACAGGATGATTCTATTGCTAAAATTCGCATACTTTTCTTCCTTTTCATTATCGTCCGTAAATAAATTATACTTTTCTGTCGGGCAACCGAGTTTTCCCTATACGCCGAGTTATCTTCTCGAATTGACAGCGGAGGCACTCCGTCAAAAAAATTTCGTCATCAAAACGGCGTCTTCCTCGGGGTCGCGGTAGTAGCTCTTCCTCTCCCCGACCTTGATAAAACCGAAGTGCGAATAGAGCGAGATCGCGCTTTGGTTGCTCTGCCTGACCTCGAGCGTGACAAACAAAAAGCCGCGCTTTTTGCAGTAGGTCACAAGCTCGCTGATGAGCGCCGAGCCTACTCCCTTTTTGCGATGACCCTCTGCCACGGCGACGTTGAAAATATACCCTTCGTCTATCACCGCGCTCATACCGATGTAGCCGATGACTTTGCCGTCACCGGTTGCCGCGTAGAAAACCGAGGTCGGGTTATCAAGCTCGTTTTCGAGGTTTTCGCGCGTCCACGGGTGAGAAAAACACTCGTTTTCTATTTTGAGCACGCCGTCAAGGTGCTGCTTTGTCATTTTTTGTATCTTCATACTCTTTGATTATTTCTTTTATAGAATTATAAATCTCATCCCTGCACGCTCGGTACACGTCAAGGTTGCCGCCGAACGGGTCGGAGATGTTCATAACGGTGATTTTTTCCTCGGGGATACCGCAAAAATCGCGCAGCATCATCTTGTGCTCGTCCGTCATAACGTAAAACCGCTCGAACTGGGCGATGTTAAAGTTAAAGATAAAGTTTGCTTTCTTCTCACTGAGGTCGAGCCCGATCTCCTCGCACGCCTTTTGCGCGTTAAAAGACGCGGGAACTCCGTTTGCCGCCGCCATTCCAAAGCTTACAGCGCCGACGTTCAGACCCTTTTCGTCCGCTAATTTATTGAAGATCGCCTCTGCCATCGGGCTGCGGCAGGTGTTGCCCGTGCAGACAAACGCGACATATCTATCCTTTTGCATCGTACCACGTCTTTCCTATCGCCGCGTCGGCAGTCAGCGGAACGCTGAGCG
>CADBXH010000117.1 GCA_902798605.1 uncultured Ruminococcus sp.
GGCGAGCCTGTTAACGGCTAAAATTATATAAAGCAAAACAAAACAGACCTTAGTCATTTCGGCTAAGGTCTGTTCATTATTTAAAAGGTGACATTGTACTTTGAAGACCTGTCGCACAGACTAAATTTCAAAAATTGGTTTTTCGGACACTACCACGACGACCGGATAATAATGAGCAAGTATATTTTGCTGTATGACCAGATCGTGAGAATACTGTAAAAAGCAAATAAAAGTTGTTCGGAAATTCCAAACAACTGCCAATGAAATCCCTTTGAAAGATGTCTCAAAAGGACATATGTTCATCACATAAAATGTTTCTCCGCAACACCGTTCTTCGGTGCTGCGGAGTTTTGTGTTATCTTTGATTACAGCGTCGCAATTTTTTATATACTATACACCTTATAAAGATTCCCAAAAATCTTTGGTTTGTCTATATATAAAAGCTCAAAAACAGAGCGTGCAAACAGTTTTTCTTCTTGCTTAGGTATCACTATAATATAGACAAATCTGTTTTTGTCTGTTATCATAAAAGTGAACGATTGAAAAACCGGAAATGAGGATATATATGGTCGATTACGGCTTAAAAAACAGAGTAGCACTGATTACGGGCGCGAACAATCCGCAGGGGATCGGAGCAGCGACAGCCCTTGCTTTTGCGCGTGAGGGCGCAAAGGTTATTTTGGTTTACAAAAAGATCATTAGACCGTTTGATGTAGTCAAGGCAAGCAAGAACGGAGCGGACAGATACTACAAAGCAAATGCGGGAAACGCGGATATCGTTGAAAGCAAGCTCCGTGAGATGAACGCCGAGTATCTCATTTTGGAAAGCGATATTTCCGAAGAAAAGGCTGTAAAAGAAATATATGCGACAGCATTGGAACGGTTCGGTCGGGTCGATATATTGGTAAACAACGCGGCGACAGATGATGAAACCGGTCTCGACACCATCGAAAAAATCACCCAAAAGGTGATCGACGATACCTTCGCGGTCAATGTTCGCGGAAGCATTTTGATGACGAGGGAATTCATCAATCGCCGGCATGATTACGGAAGAATCATCAACATCTCTACGGACGCGGCGCAGGTCTTTGCCGGTCAGATCACATACGGCGCGAGCAAGGCGACATTGGAAGCGCTTACCCGCAGCATCGCTCTTGAGACTGCCAAATACGGAATCACCGTGAACTGTATCGCGCCCGGCCCGACGCAGACAGGCTGGATCGACGCGGAACTTGAAAAAGCGGTTATTCCGCTAATTCCTATGGGCAAGCTGATACAACCGGAGAACATAGCCGAAACGATTTTGTTTTTGGCAAGCGAACAGGCGCAAATGTTGACAGGACAGGTCATAAAAGTGTCCGGAGGTCACGCGCTCGGATAGACTTAATGAAAGAGTAAGAGCTATGACAAATAAAGAGATTTTAGAAATCGCGTTGAAGCAGTCGGCATATGATTGCAACTGCGCTCCAGCTGATTTTTTGTCGGAACAGAACGTTGTGACGATCTCAAAAACGAATCCAAAAGCGAGGAGATATATACCTTTGCCGTTGGAATGCGACCTTGTTTCATACGGCAACAACATTGTTGCACAGGTGAGTGAACGGACAAAATCCGCGGTATCGGAGTATATCAACAAAATCGATGTGTACCACTGCTTTGAAACGCCGCAAATCAATCTGCTCAATGATTTGCTTGCTCCGTTTGATTTGAAGGTCTGCTTTATGGCGGAGTATTTTCTCCCTGACATGACACAACTAAAGGAACTTGACTGCAGTTATGACTTGCGTGTTCTGCATATAGAAGACTTTGCGGATTTGTACACGCAACAGTGGAGCAACTGTCTGACCTTCAATGAAAGAGAACGCGATGTATTAGCCGTCGGAGCTTATGAGAACGGTAAGCTCATAGGGCTTGCGGGATGTTCCGCCGACTGTGAAATGATGTATCAAATCGGCGTTGACGTAGTGCCCGAGTACAGGCGCAAAGATATCGCTTCCGCCGTCACAAGCAGATTGGGTCTTGAAATCTTGGCGTTGGGCAAGGTGCCTTTTTACTGTGCCGCGTGGTCGAATATCAAATCCGTCCGAAACGCCATAAAGAGCGGTTTTCGCCCTGCGTGGGTGGAGCTGACGGCGAGGAACGTTGATTTTATAAATAAGATGATTAGATAACAGAACGGAGAATTGAAAATGAGAGATCCTGTTTTGCCGGAAGCGATCCGAAAAGCTGTCGGGACAGAAAAATACACGGTTGATAAAATCGGAGAATCCGGTTCCGAGGTCAGGATTTATGACAATTATGTATTAAAAATCCAGCTCCAAAGCCCGGAAACAGATAATGAATATATTATTTCAAACCGGCTTAGCAGTTGTCTGCCGGTTCCATCCATACCGCTGTATGAAATACATAACGGACTTTCCTACACGCTGATGACCAAAGTTGAGGGTAAAATGCTGTGCGATATGGATTATCTGCAAAATCCGGAGCTTGTGATAGATATTGCTGCAAAAGGGCTGAAAAAGCTGTGGGAAACTGATGTGAGCGATTATCCGTGCAACGTAAGCAGGCTTTCAAACCGTTTGAAGGCAGCCGAATACAACGTCGCTCACGATCTTGTAGATATTGAAAACACAGAGCCGGAGACTTTCGTAAAAGGCAGCTTTAAAAATCCCGCAGAGCTTCTCGATTGGCTGAAAAATAACCGCCCGCCGGAGGATATCGTTCTGACGCACGGCGATTACTGCCTGCCGAATATTTTTGCCAAAGGGGATCGCATAAGCGGTTTTATTGATCTCGGCAAGGCAGGACCTGCTGACCGCTGGCAGGATATCGCGATCGCCATCAGGAGTCTGGATCATAATTTTGACGGCAGATATTTTAACGGTAAACCTATTTTTGATTTCAAACCTCAGATGCTTTTAGACGCTCTGGGAGTGGAAATGAATGAAGGGAAATACAGGTATTACTACTTGCTTGATGAGTTGTTTTGAAAAAGGATATGAGGTGCAATCAAATGGTAAAAGCAGTTTTTATAGATTTTTACGGAACATTGGTGCATGAGGACGGCGCAATCATCAGAAAGGTTTCACAGATTATTTTTGACACAGGCGTAGTTCAAAACTATTCCGATATAGGAAGCTATTGGTGGAACGAATTTCAGACGATGTTTCACAACGCTTACGGAGAAAGCTTTGTAACTCAAAGAGAGCTTGAATACCGCTCGCTTCAAAAAACGATCGAGCATTTTCATTCGACCGCTGACGCGGCAGAGCTGAGCGAGATGATGTTCCGACACTGGACAGCGCCGCCTGCTTTTCCCGAAGCAAAAGTGTTCTTGGAGACTTGTCCCGTTCCGGTCTATATCGTCTCCAACATCGACACCTCGGATATCAACAAAGCCATCGCATTTCACAGCTTTATGCCTGACGGCGTTTTTACGAGCGAAGATGCACGATCGTATAAGCCGAGAAGCGAGCTGTTTGCATACGCAATGCGCAAAACGGGGTTTTCTCCTTATGAGGTCGTTCACATCGGCGATTCCTTGAGCAGCGACGTCAAGGGAGCAGGCGCTGCCGGTATCAAAGCTATATGGATAAACCGCAGCGACAAAACGGTTCCCGACGGCGTGATTGCCGTTAATAACTTATTGGATATTTTTGGCACTTCGTTTTTTCGGGAGTAATGGATATGGAATTATGGGATTTATACGATAGAAACGGCAACCTCACGGGTGAGGTCTGGGAGCGGCGTCACGGGAATTATATGAACATTCCCGAAGGGCGGTATCATCTGGTGAGCGATATTTTAGTGCAGCACCGTGACGGCTCCTATCTTTTGACAAAACGGCACCAAGGCAAGGACTTATATCCCGGCTATTGGGAGGCAAGCGCGGGCGGCTCAGCACAGCTCGGCGAAGATCCCGAGGATTGCGCCAAGCGCGAGCTGTTTGAAGAAACAGGCATTTTGTGCAATAGTTTCGAGCTTGTCAAAATCACCTTCAGCAATCGCAGCCCAAGCCTGATTTATTCCTATCTCGCAAAGGTAGACTGTGACAAGAACTCGGTTGTCCTTCAGGAAGGCGAAACGACCGAATACAAATGGGTCGACGCTGCGGGACTGATAGAATACGCGGAATCGGAGCTTGCAATCAAATCTAGCGTTGAGCGATACAAATCATTTTACGACAAGGTGAGGGCTCAAATCAGTATGAATATAACCGATATGGAGCTTTCTCATATCTCCGAATACGCCGAATTGTTTATTTCCGTTTTTAATTCGGAGCCGTGGAATGATGAATGGACAAAAGAAACCGCTCAAATCAGAATTGAGAATATGATGAAAACAGAAACTTTCATCGGAAAGGCTCTTTATGCCGACAACGACCTGAAAGGGCTCATCTGGGGGCAGAAAAAGCAGCACTACAACGGAACGCATTTTCATATAGAGGAATTCTGCGTCAAAACACCGGAGCAAAACAAGGGCTTCGGAAGCGCGCTGCTGAAAGCATTGGAAAAAGCGTTGTCGGAAATCGGAGTTGACAATATTTATCTGATAACTTCAAAGGGCGAAAAAACGGAAGGGTACTACAGCAAAAGGGGATTTGTTTCTTCCGAAAATATGGTTTTGATGACAAAACACTCGTTTTGTGAAACGGAAAAGGTATGATCTGTGCCGAGTCATCCGGAATCAGATAGATAAGAACAGACGCCGCAGAAAAGAAAACAGACCGAAAACCCCGTCAAAAAACAGATGACGAGAAATTCGGTCTTAGTCTTCATTAGAGTTGGTGATTTAATATCCACTCTGTTAAATCGTTTAGTTCGGCAGCCCCTGATGCGGAATCGAGCAATCCTTCGTCACGTAGTCCATGTGAACCGCCTGTTTCTTCAATGAGCTGCTTATGGAGATCGATAATTTGTTCTTTGCTGATAACTATCATTTGGCAAGAACCTCATAAGCTTCTCTGTTTTTGGCAATCAACCGTTTAGAGATAGCCATCACATCTTCGTTAGAGGCGAGTTGTTCCTCTTCGGCTTTGCTGAACTCAACGATCAAATAACGAGGAACATTGTTTTTTAAGATGACAGCAGATCCGTTTTCATCAACAAGTCTTGCTACTTTAGAAAAGTTTTGATTGGCTTCTGTGATGGATACGAGAGATTTTGTATTTACATTCATAGGATAGCCTCCTTCAATAATTAATTTGAAATAGGAGAAATATCTCCTAAAATTAGTATAAACAATTATTATAAAAAAGTCAATAGTTTTCTAACAAGGGGAAACTATACCTATTCTGTGACAGCATCGCCCTGTCACGATGATAC
>CADBXH010000118.1 GCA_902798605.1 uncultured Ruminococcus sp.
GTGACCGACGCGCAGGGGCGCTGCTCGTGCGCATTTTTCTCATAAAGAATTTTACCCGTCTGTGACTCTATCAAAACAGCCGACGGCGCGGATATTGTTTTGTCGTCGACGGCATTGACGGGAGATAACGCACAAAAGACCATCGACAGCGATAATAGTATTGATAACATTCCTTTCCTGAACATAAAAAACACCTCGCTCAATAATATGAACGAGGCGTTATGTTTATACTATTTTATCAAACAAACCGCGTGGGAGGATATTCCCTCAAGCCTGCCGGTAAAGCCGAGCTTTTCTTCTGTGGTCGCCTTAACGCTGACCTGTGATAAATCTATTTTACAGGCGTCGGCGATGTTTTTGCGCATTTGGTCAATATGCGGAGCAAGCTTTGGCTTTTGCGCGATAACGATCGAGTCGATATTCTCGATTTTGTAGTTGTTCGCCTTGAGCACGACGCAGACTTCCTTTAACAGCATAAGGCTGTCAGCTCCCTTGAACCGCTCGTCTGTGTCGGGGAACAGCTTGCCGATATCCCCGAGAGCCGCCGCGCCGAGTAAGGCGTCCATAATCGCGTGGAGAAGCACATCCGCATCGGAGTGACCGAGCAGACCGTATTCATATGGTATCTTTACGCCGCCGAGGATCAAATCGCGGTTCTCGGCAAAGCGGTGAACGTCGTATCCGTTGCCTATCCTCATTTGCCCTCTCCCCTTGATTTCAAAATGCTCTCGGCGATGATGATGTCTATCGGAGTCGTGAGCTTTATATTTTCCTTGCTGCCGTCGACGACCTTGACCTCGCCGCCCATTTTTTCGATCAGCGAACAGTCGTCGGTGAAGCCTTCCAGATTTTCCTCCGCATTTTCAAGCGCGAAGGAATAAAGCTCGCTTTCAAACACCTGCGGGGTTTGAACGGCTCTGAGCTGAGCGCGCAGAGGTGTTGTCTCGATCATATCATCGCCGTCTACAATTTTGATTGTATCAGTCACGGAGGTTCCGAGCGTTGCCGCGCCGGTCTCAAAAGCCGCCTCGCAAACGCGCTCGATCTCTTCAACGGTGATGAGCGGACGCGCGCCGTCGTGGATAGCGTAATACTCAGCCTCGGTGCTTGCCGCCGCGATTCCGTTCTTGACGCTATGAGCCCTGCTGTCGCCGCCGTTTACGACAGCTTTTACCTTTGAAAAGCCGTTATTGTCCGCGATCTCTCTGATTCGCTGAGCGTCCTGTTCGCGGCTGACTACAACTATCTCTTTGATCAATCCGCATTTTTGAAACGCGCTCAGCGTGTATTCAATAACAGGGCGATCCAAAAGCGGGATAAACTGCTTGCTGTCGACAGTCCCCATCCTTGTAGAGCCGCCCGCGGCTACGATGATAGCGGAAATAAAAGCTGGCATAAAAACACCTCCGTAAAACAATTGATAATTGATAATGATAAATGGATAATTATGATGATTCCCCTATCAGGACAACATCATCAACTAAAGGCATTTTCGTAGGGGCGGACCTATGTGTCCGCCCGCAAAACCGATCTTTCCTGTTAAAACGACTTGTCAATCGGAAAACTATGATTTCCTATCAGCGGGAGCACACACAGGTGCTCCCCTGCAATATAAAGTAAATGTTTGCGTTGATTTTTAAGTTTATGACATTGCCTATCAGGGGAAGTAAAAGAGTTGTCGTTGTACCAAGAACGCTTCGCTCCGATTTATATTTGTTCTAAAGCCTGTTTCAAATCCGCGATGAGGTCATCGGCGTTTTCGAGACCTACCGAAAGTCTGATAAGGTCGGGAGCGATACCCGCGTCAAGGAGCTGTTCGTCCGTAAGCTGACGGTGAGTGTGGCTCGCGGGATGGAGCAGACAGGTGCGCGCGTCGGCAACGTGAGTCGCAATGATAGCGAGCTTGAGCCTGTCCATAAACTTGATAGCCTTTTCTCTGCCGCCCTTTACGGCAAAGGCGATAACGCCGCAGGAGCCGTTGGGCAGGTACTTTTGACTGAGCTCGTAGTACTTGTCACCCTCTAGGTTCGGGTAATGGATCCAAGCGACCTTGTCCTGAGCTTTGAGGAATTTTGCGATCGCGAGAGCGTTGGAGCAATGTCTGTCCATTCTGACATGCAGGCTCTCGAGTCCGTTGTTGAGGTAAAAAGCGTTCTGCGGCGACTGGATAGAGCCGAGGTCGCGCATAAGCTGTGACGTTGCCTTGGTGATGTAGCCGAGCTTGCCGAACTTTTCGGCGTATACAAGTCCGTGATAGCTCTCGTCGGGGGTCGTCATTCCCGGGAATTTGTCGGCGTGAGCCATCCAGTCAAAGTTGCCGCTGTCGATAATAGCGCCGCCTACGCTGACAGCATGACCGTCCATATACTTTGTGGTCGAGTGGGTGACTATGTCAGCGCCCCACTCGATCGGGCGGCAGTTTACGGGAGTCGCAAAGGTGTTGTCGATGATAAGCGGAACTCCGTGGGAGTGCGCGAGACGCGCAAACTTTTCAATATCAAGCACGGTGACGGTCGGGTTCGTTACCGTCTCGCCGAATACCGCGCGGGTGTTGGGCTTAAACAGCTTTGCGAGCTCTTCCTCGGGAAGATCCTGATCGACAAAGGTTACGTCGATACCCATCTTCTTCATAGTAACGCCGAGCAGATTATATGTACCGCCGTAGATAGCGGATGACGCGATGATGTGGCTGCCTGTCTCGCAGATATTGAACAGCGCAAAGAAGTTTGCCGCCTGTCCGCTGGAGGTAAGCATTGCCGCTACGCCGCCTTCAAGAGCCGCTAACTTTGAGGCTACAAGGTCATTTGTCGGGTTTTGGAGACGGGTGTAAAAATATCCGCTCGCCTCTAAATCAAAGAGCTTGCCCATATCGTCGCTGGAAGCGTATTTCCAAGTCGTGCTCTGATATATCGGGATCTGTCTGGGCTCTCCGTTTTCAGGCTCATAGCCGGAATGTAAGCATTTTGTTTCTATTTTCATTTTTTATTCCCCCATTAAATAATAGTTAAGATTTTGCTTTGCAAAGTTAAGGTTGCTGACGCAAGTGAAGATTGCTTCGCAAGTTATGTTTTTTAAAACGTCCGTCAAGCACCAAACGACGAAGCCTCTTAACTTGCGCTTAACTTTTTAAAACAAGCCTTTGATCCAGCCTGTTATGGCGTCCGTGCCCCAGATAACAAGGCACGCAATAATTATCAGCAAAATCACCGAAATGATTTTTACCGTTGTACGCTTTGCGGGACTCATCTCTTCGTACTCGTCCATATCGGAATTAACCGCGTCCTCAACGTCCTGATCATCAATTTGCGCTTCCTCGCCGTCGGGTTTTATAGCGCCGATACCGATGCATATATCGCGTGCTTCTTCAAGAGCCGCGAACGGAACGAGAATATCCCTGTCGGTTTTGTCGTTGCCCGTTACCGCGTCGGCAGAAAGAGCTTTTTCCTGCGGCTGCGACGTGCTCGGGATGCCGCTGTCCTCGAGCGCAGCTTGTATCCTGTCGAGCTCAAAGCCTGTGGCTGTTGTCAAATAAACAGGCGTGGTCTGATCGTCGAGAGTTTCAAGCTGATAGTGCTTTTTGCACTTGGTACAGCATTGCTCGCTGTCATTATACATTCGCTTGCATTTTTTACAATATTTCATAAATTACCTCACTGTCATATTTATACAAATTAATTGTACCACAAAAAAGCGGCGGGAGCAATACCCACCGCGTATATTATTATTATTTATTGAAATATCGGCTGAATTTGTTTTTTGATTAGCGCGAGTTCTGCGGATTCTTCTATCTTTTCAAAATCCGCTACGAGAGAATTCGGTTTTTTTATCGGGTCGTCCTGCTTTAGCGGCACAAAATAGATGTTCTTTGTGTTAAGCAGCCTGCCGATATTCTGCGCTGACGCGCCAAGAGCATCGTTTGTCGCCACGCACAAAAGCACGGGTTTTTGCACCCGCAGGTGCGACTTTGCAGCCATTGTCACCGAGGTGTCGGTAACTCCGAGCGAAAGCTTTGCGAGCGTGTTGCCCGTACACGGCGCGATGATGAGCAGGTCAAGCATATCCTTCGGCCCGATCGGCTCGGTATCCACAGAGGTTTTGAGCACGCTTTTACCTGTTATTTTTTCTGCTTTTTTTACATTTTCCTCTGCCCTGCCAAAGCGTGTGTCCGTGGAGCAGGCATTTGATGACATAATGGGTATCACGTCATAGCCCGAGTCCACAAGCTTTTGCATTTGCTCAAAGGCCTTTGAAAAGGTGCAAAAAGAGCCGCACATTGCAAAACCAATGGTCGCCTTTTTCACCAATTTACCTCCTTAATTATTAAATTTACGGTTTGTTTTATGATTTCCGCCGCAGTTTTTGGCGCGCACTTGCCCGGGAGCGAAAGCGCGCGCTGTGCGTCTATCTTGAGCGACCTTGCCGCCTCAAAATCAACTCCTCCCGGGGATGAGGCGAGGTCGATTATCAGGGTATCGCGGTCGGTGTTTTTTAGCATATTTTCGTCAAAGATCATAGCCGGTATCGTGTTGAAAACGAGGTCGTATCCGCTGAGCTGCTTTAGCTCCTCGGTGTTTTCAGCCTTGTAGCCGAGCGCGTTGATAAACGCCAAGTCTTCAAATTTTCTCGCGCTGACTGTAACATTAGAGCCGAGAGCTTTGAGCTTATTGGCAAGTATCTTGCCGATCCTGCCGAACCCCGCGACAAGCGAGCTGCTGCCCGCGATAGTACCCTCATACGCGCACATCGCGTACTCAATAGCGCCCTCGGCTGTAGGCACGGCGTTTAGGATAGCAAAATCCTCGCGTGAGGCGTAGTCGAACACGGGAGCGGTTTTAAGCTTAGGATAGGCTCTGAGGAGCTTTTCGCTGAAAGAGGCAAAGATCGGCTTTGTCATAATGAGCTCGAGCTGATCATCTGAAAGATATATATTCCCCTGCGAAAAAGGCGCGTTAATACTTCCGTCAGACCTGACCGACGGCAGAGGAAGGATAATTATATCGCCGTATTCGAGAGCCGAATCAACATCTGTTATCGCTATATCCCCCACACTTTTGAGAGTATCGAATCCGCCCAAAATCACCTTGAAGCCGTCTTTTATAAATAAATCAGCCAAGTAAAGCTGCCGCTTGTCGCCACCGATGATGCCGACTGTTTTAACGCTTTCTTTCATAAAAACACCTTACCGTAATAACTTTGTAGTACATCATATGCGGAAGGTTGTTATATGTGTAATATAAATCTGTAGGGGCGAGCATTGCTCGCCCGCGAGATAAAACAAAGTTTGCAATAACCCACGGGCGA
>CADBXH010000119.1 GCA_902798605.1 uncultured Ruminococcus sp.
GATGTCCTATCCAGTCTTTCTGCGTGAACATTCGTCTGGTTCTCGCGGGCGGACACATGGGTCCGCCCCTACGAAAAACCTTAAGTTGACGACATTGCTTTTTAAGGGAAATGTCACGAAGTGACAAAAGGTGATTCCCTTTTTAAGGGAAATGTCACGAAGTGACAAAAGGTTTGCCGACGTGCTAAGGTTGCCGACGTGCTAAGGTTGCCGCCCGGCTACGGGCTCCCGAGAGCGATCAACCAAACGTTGGTATTATATCAAGTCTTTCTGCGTGAACAAACACCGGTTCCCGCGGGCGGACACACCGATCCGCCCCTACAAAAAAGCCTTAAGTTGACGGCTTTGCCGCTATACAAAAACAAACAAAAACTTTTTATTGAAATGTTTTTCGCTATGTGATAAAATGATACAAGATATTTGATTTTTGGAGATGCTATACTATGAAAAAATGCGGATTTTGCGGTAAGGAGATCACATATCACCAGCAGTACTGCTGTGACGAGTGTCAGATCAACGCGAACAAGTATTATGAAAAAAGCGAAAAGTTCGCAAAGGCTTTTTATGTTATCAGTATGATTTGTCTGATCGGGATCCCTGTCGGCTTGTTTTTGCTTTCATTTATAAAACTGCCCGGAGCCATAATTGCTTCCGCAAGCTGTATTGTGCTCGGTATTTTGGTTATTCTTGTGCCGATGCCTACCGAGGGTATGATCAAAAAGAATAAAATCCAAAAAGCCGTATTCCGCACCAGGATATTCGGCTGGTGTGTGATTGCGCTCGGGATATTAATAATGGGACTTATGCTTATTTTTATATAACCTAAAATAGTTTTTGAAATTTTAAGAATAAAACTAAAGAATCTGTCAACAATAATTACACTACCGTAAAAGGAGGTAATTATATGATTGACAAAATCGCGTTAACGCTGCTTATCATCGGCGGACTCAACTGGGGCAGCATAGGAATTTTCCAGTTTGATTTGGTGGGATTTATCGGCGGAGGACAAACAGGTGTAGTCAGCAGGATAATCTACATTCTTGTAGCCCTTGCCGCTATTTGGTGCGTGACCCTGCTGTTCAGGGATTCGCGCGACACCTTTATGGACGAACCCGAGATGAGCGCTACGTTTGAAGGTTAAATATTAAGTGCAAAAAAACAGGGCTGACCGTTTTGGTCAGCCCGTTGTCGTTTGCTTGATTATAATGCTTCTACGATCGATTTTGTATCTCTCGCGATAACCATTTCCTCGTCAGTGGCGATGAGCTCTACGCGAATCTTTGAATCTGCTGTTGTAAGTGTGCCTTGTCTGCCGTGGATAGTCGCGTTGTTTGCGTCCTTGTCAAGTTTGACGCCGAGGCACTCGAGGTAGTTACAGACGCCTTCTCTGAGCGCGGGCTGGTTCTCGCCGAGACCCGCTGTAAATACGATAGCGTCGCAGCCGCCGAGAGCTACATAAAAGCTGCCGACATACTGTGCGATCTGATAGTAGAGCATCTCGTGAGCGAGCTTTGCTCTGTGGTTGCCCTCTTTTTCTGCCGCGGAAACATCGCGGTCATCTGAGGAAACGCCCGATACTCCCAAAAGACCCGACTTTTTATTGAGGAGGTCGGACATCTCTGCCGCGGTAAAGCCTTCCTTCTCGGCGATGAATGTTACGACCGAGGGATCGAGCGAGCCTGAGCGTGTGCCCATCATAAAGCCGCCGAGCGGAGTAAGACCCATTGTGGTGTCGATTACCTTGCCGCCGTCAATGGCTGTGATTGACGAACCGTTGCCGATGTGGCAGGTGATGATTTTTAATTCCTCGATCGGCTTGCCCATAAGTTCAGCCATCTTTGCGCTTACATAGCGGTGCGATGTGCCGTGGAAGCCGTACTTTCTTACGCCGAGCTTCTCGTAGTATTCATAGGGAACGGCGTACATATACGCCTTTTCTGGCATTGTCTGGTGGAACGCTGTATCGAATACGGCTACCTGAGGAACGTCCTTGCCGAAAACCTCGGTGCAGGCGTTGATGCCCTGGATATGCGCGGGGTTGTGCAGGGGAGCAAGAGGCGAGAGCTCCTTGATTTTTTCAAGGACAGCGTCATCGATGAGCACGGAGTGGTCAAAAAATGCTCCGCCCTGTACTACGCGGTGGCCGATCGCCGCGACCTCGCTGAGATCCTTGATCGCGCCGTACTCGGGGTCGATAAGAGCGTTCTTGACAGCCTCAAAAGCCTGAGTGTGGTTTTTCATCTCTGTTTTGCGTTCTATCTTCTGACCGTCGTCGGTTTTAAAACCGATGAACGCGCCGTCTGTGCCGATCCTCTCACAATTTCCTTTCGCGAGCACGCTCTCGTCTGTCATATCGATAAGCTGATACTTGAGTGATGAACTTCCCGCGTTGATTACTAATACCTTCATTTTATTATTCTTCCCTTCTATTGTTGTTGATTTGCAAGTTTATATAATGTATAATAAATTAAACACCACTATATAATACATTAATATATTTATCTTTTCAAGACTTTTTTGCAAGAAAATGCAAAAATATATTCAAAAAACAACGATTCCGGAGGTTTATTATGGCAGTCGCGGTGATTTGTGAATTTAATCCCTTCCATAACGGGCATCGTTATTTGCTCGGTGAAGCCAAAAGAATAACGGGCGGCGAAGTGATCGCCGTGATGAGCGGCAGCTTTACCCAGCGCGGAGAGGTCGCGGTTTGCTCAAAGTTTGAACGCGCAAAAACCGCCCTTAAAAACGGCGCGGATCTGGTTTTGGAGCTGCCGTCCGCTTACGCTGTCGCGAACGCCGAGCGGTTCGCTAAGGGCGGAGTTGAGACCGCAAAGCTGTTTTCCTGCGTTGAGTACCTCGCGTTCGGCTGCGAGGACGATGATTTGGAGCTGCTGATTCGGGCGGCGTTCGCCCGTGACGATATGAGAGTCAAAGAAATCGTAGCGCGGCAAATGGACGGCGGAGATTATTACCCGAGAGCGTACGAGCGCGCGGTAAGGCAGGTGTTTGGTGATGATATCGCGGATATTATCGCAAAGCCGAACAATATCCTCGCGGCTGAGTATATCAGGGCGCTGAACGGCAGCGGGATAAAGCCGCTGCCGATAAAAAGGAAGGGCGCGCAGCACGATTCCGACATAACCGACGGGGAATACGCGAGCGCGTCATATATAAGAAAGCTGCTCAGGAGCGGAAAAGACACGGGGAAGCTCCTGCCCGAAGTACCACTTGATATTACATATCCCGAAAAGCTCGACACAGCTCTGCTTTACCGGCTCAGGAATATGACCGCGGAAGAGCTTCGACTTTTGCCGGACGTTTCCGAGGGGCTTGAGAACCGCATAATCACCGCCGCGAGGTCGTGCTCGACCGTTGAGGAGCTTATAAACGAGGTCAAGACAAAGCGCTACACCCGCGCGCGGATTTGCAGGATACTCACTTGCGCGCTGATCGGCGTCACCCGGGAGCTTCAAAACAAAGAGGCGCGTCACGCGCGTGTTCTCGGTTTTACCCCCGAGGGAGAAAAAATGCTTAAAACCTGCACGGGCGAAGTTGTGACATCCGTTTCAAAAGCGGAGAGCTTGGGCGGAAGCACGGCGGAGCTTTTGGCGGCGGATATACGCGCTACAGACGTCGCGGCGCTGGCTTACGGCACTGTTAAACCCTGCGGGGCCGACTACCTCACAAAAATTATCAAGATAAATAGTGCAAAATAACGAAAAAAATTAAAAAATTTTAAAATTTGCCAAAAATATTTACATAAATTTCATTTTTCTACTTGTATATTTGTGAAAATGTATTATAATAAAGATAACAGTAAATTGGAATACTATTTTAAATAGAGAGATTTACCTATAAAAAACAAGAAAAGAGGTATAGTATGGCTTTTTCAATCAATGACACCAGACCTCCCCTTGAACAATTCTTGGCAGGAGAGTCAACAAAAGCTTATGAGTTTTTAGGTTCGCACTTTGTAACTTGGGACAACCGCGGCGGCGTTGTTTTCAGAGTTTGGGCGCCTAACGCAAAATCGGTTTCCGTAGTCGGCGACTTTAACGACTGGAATCCCGATGCGAACTATATGTACCGTATTTCGGATTCGGGCGTATGGGAGCTCTTTATAGAGGGCGTTTGGGAGTTCGCTTGCTATAAATACTGCGTAGAGACCCCGTGGAACGACCGTATTATGAAGACCGACCCCTACGCTTTCCACTGCCAGACCCGTCCCGACAACGCTTCGCGCGTTTATTACATCGACGGCTATGAGTGGAACGACGCTTCCTGGTACGAGTACAAAAAGGAAAATGAGCACCATAAGCAGCCCATCAACGTTTATGAGATGAACGCGGGCTCATGGCGCAAGTTTGAGGACGGCAACCAGTTCAGTTACCGCAAGCTGGCCGACGAGCTCGTTCCCTATGTAAAAGAAATGGGCTATACCCACATTGAATTTATGCCTTTGACCGAGTATCCCTTTGACGGAAGCTGGGGATATCAGGTAACAGGTTACTTTGCCGCTACCTCGCGTTACGGCGAGCCCAAGGACCTTATGTATCTTATCGACCGCTGCCACCAGGAGGGCATCGGCGTTATCCTCGACTGGGTACCCGCGCACTTCCCCAAGGACGCTCACGGTCTCGGACGCTTTGACGGCACAGGCTGTTATGAGTACGAGGACTGGAGGATCGGCGAGCACAAGGAATGGGGCACATACATCTTTAACTACGGCCGTTATGAGGTAACGAGCTTCCTTATCTCATCCGCTATGTTCTGGATCGAGAAGTTCCATATTGACGGAATCCGCGTGGACGCCGTTGCTTCTATGCTTTATCTTGACTATAACCGCAAGGACGGCGAGTGGGTAGCCAACGCTTACGGCGGACGTGAAAACCTCGTTGCCGTTGAGTTTATCCAGAAGCTCAACAACGTTGTCCATTCATTCCACCCCGACGTAATGATGATCGCCGAGGAAAGCACCGCTTGGCCGAGCGTTACCCGTTACCCGATCGAGGGCTTGGGTCTCGGATTCGACTACAAGTGGAACATGGGCTGGATGAACGATATGCTCAGCTACATCACGCTCGATCCGCTGTGGAGAAATTATCACCACGACACACTGACCTTTAGTATGGTTTACGCTTTCTCCGAGGACTTTATGCTGCCCATCTCTCACGATGAGGTAGTTTACGGCAAGGGCTCGCTTATCAACAAGATGCCCGGCGACTACGACCAGAAGTTCCAGGGCGTAAGAGGCTTTATCTCATATATGATGGCTCACCCGGGCAAGAGGCTGCGAACAAATTCTATCGCGACACACCCGCTATGCACGAGAACGATTACGACTGGAACGGCTTCCAGTGGGTAGCTCTCGACGACTATCAGAAAAGCGTTATCGCGTTCAGAAGGATCGCCGATGACGGCAGCGAGATCCTCTGCGTATGTAACTTCCAGCCTGTTACCCGCGAAAAATATCGCGTAGGCGTGCCCGTATACGGCGTTTACAAGGAAGTATTCAACTCCGAGTCAGAGGAGTGGGGCGGAACCGGTATCGGTAACCCCGGCGAGATCAAGGCTAAGAACGAGAAGGAGCACGAGCTTGATTATCATATCGTGCTTACACTTCCTCCGCTCGGCGTTTGCTACTATCAGTTAGAAAAAGAGCTGCCTGCTCCCAAAAAGAGAGGCAGAAAGAAGAAGGCTGCTCCCAAGGCGGAAGAGGCAGAGGTAAAGGCAGAAGAAGCCAAGACCGAAGAGCCCGCGGCCGAGGAAGCTAAGGCAGAAGAAGCAAAGGCAGAGTAAGGCTTTTCAATTAACAACTAACAGCGGGTTGCCGGCGGAAACGTCGGCAGCCTGTTTTCATAATAAGTAATAGTGAATAAGTAACGCCGGATAGTTTAAAAACAAATGGTCGCTTCACTCCGAACGGAATGAGGCGACCTGAATTTTAAAATCTTAAGTCTTAAGTTTTCAGTTTTAAATAATTTAGTACTTCACTTTTTCCGCAATGTACGCGCTGAGTTCGTCTATCTTTACTCGCTCCTGCTGCATTGTGTCGCGGTCGCGGACTGTTACGCAGCCGTCCTCGATTGAGTCAAAGTCATAGGTAACGCAGAACGGTGTGCCGATCTCGTCCTGGCGGCGGTAACGCTTGCCGATCGAGCCGGTCTCGTCATAATCGACCATAAAGTCCTTTGAAAGCATCTCATAAACCTCGGTCGCCTTGTCGCCGAGCTTCTTTGAGAGCGGGAGCACCGCTGCCTTGAACGGAGCCAACGCAGGGTGGAAGCGCATTACAACGCGCGAATCCTTCTCGTCGATCTGCTCCTCGTCATAAGCCTCGACAACGATCGAGAGGAAAAGTCTCTCTACGCCGAGCGAGGGCTCGATAACATAGGGGATATATCTCTCATTCGTGGTCGGGTCAAAGTAATCGAGATCCTTGCCGCAGGTCTTGCTGTGCTGGGTTAGGTCGTAGTCGGTTCTGTCGGCAACGCCCCAAAGCTCGCCCCAGCCAAAGGGGAAGAGGTACTCAAAGTCGGTGGTCGCTTTGGAGTAGAAACATAGCTCCTCCTTGTCGTGGTCGCGAAGTCTGAGATTCTCCTCCTTGATGCCAAGCGAATAGAGGAAGTCGCGGCAGAAGCTTCTCCAGTAATCAAACCACTCAAGGTCTGTGCCGGGCTTGCAGAAGAACTCGAGCTCCATCTGCTCAAATTCGCGCACGCGGAAGATAAAGTTACCGGGTGTGATCTCGTTTCTGAACGATTTACCGATCTGCGCAACGCCGAAGGGAACCTTTTTGCGTGTAGTTCTCTGGATGTTCTGGAAGTTTACAAAAATACCCTGCGCGGTCTCGGGGCGGAGGTAAAGCTCATTTTTAGTGTCCTCGGTAACGCCCTGAAAGGTCTTGAACATAAGGTTGAACTGGCGGATGTCGGTAAAGTTGTGCTTTCCGCAGTTGGGGCAGGGTATCTGCTTTTCATTAATATAGTCGCTGAGCTGCTCGTTGCTCCAGCCCGCAACATTTGTGCCGTCAAAGTCCTCGATCAGGTTGTCGGCACGATGGCGGGTCTTACACTCCTTGCAGTCCATAAGCGGGTCAGAGAATCCGCCCAAGTGACCCGACGCCACCCATGTCTGGGGGTTCATCAGGATAGCGGAGTCAAGACCAACGTTGTATTTGTTTTCCTGAACAAACTTTTTGAGCCAAGCGTTTTTGATATTGTTCTTGAGCGCCATGCCGAGCGGGCCGTAATCCCATGTATTCGCAAGGCCTCCGTAGATTTCGGAGCCGGGGTATACAAAGCCTCTGCCCTTGCAGAGCGCTACGATTTTTTCCATTGTTTTTTTGGTGTTCTCCATAAAACCGCCTCGTTTCTTTAAATTAGTATACAATAGAAATTTTACAATTAAAACGGCTTATTGTCAAGCGTTACTTGATCTTTGGGCAATTTGACGGCATATAGTTAAAATTTCACACCAAAAATTCTAAAAAAAGACTTGCAATACTTAAACTTTTGATATATAATGTAATTACTCAAAATATGAGTTATTTTAAAAAAGGAGGACTATTCAAAATGAAAAAGTCAACAAAGCTCATCAGCTTGCTGCTTTCAGCGATGTTTGTGATTTCTACATTTACAGGAATCGCTATTATCCCCGCAAGCGCGGCAGATGGTGAGCAAAGAGTTTACTTCCGTTTTCCTGATGAAAGCGTGTGGACGCACGAAGGCTTAAAAATTACCGCGAGAACCGGTAAAGCCAACGTTTATTGCTACGCCTACGCTATCTACGGCAACAGCCACAAGTATTCATTAGGTTGGAAGACAAGAACAACACAGTGTGATGCAGAAGCCGAAGGCGGCGCTATCACAGACGCTACGTTGTTCTCGTTCAACCTTGCCAGCCAGCAGGACGGAATCGAAGAAGGCGCTGATTACGGTATCATCTTCTCGACAGCGGCTGCCGGTCAGAACCAGACCTGCGACCTTAACCTGTCTACCGAGTGTATCGGCGACACAGTAATCGTTACACCGTTTGAAGGACAGGTTGACCGTGAGAACGCGGCTGACTCGAACAAGAGAGACCACTATGCTGCTTGGTTGAATCACGACGATCCTTACGGACCGAAAGCTACTATCTCTTCGCTCGGCGCTCTTATGCCCGGTTACTTCCCGGCAAACCAGCCCCACCAGCAGCAGCTTTCAAATGCTCTCAAGCAGTACCTGACAAACCCCGTAAATAACCCGTACTTCCAGTACGACAACAACATGGTTCTTTGCGAGGCTCTCCAGGTAACACCTCAGCAGGTTTACGATCAGTATTTAGCTGATAACGCGGACATTATTGCTGAAGGCGAAGCAAGCGACTATCCCGAAGGCGAGACAGAGGCTAAGGTTCCCTGCGCGTTCTACCGCTACATGGGCGAGAACGATCAGGGTCAGATCGTTGAGAAGAAGCTCGCTGTTCCCGCATATGTAAGAGAAGTTCTCGGACTTACCGACGAGCCCACAACAGAGGAGCCCACAACAGAAGAGCCCACAACAGAGGAGCCCACAACAGAGGAGCCCACAACAGAGGAGCCCACAACAGAGGAGCCCACAACAGAGGAGCCCACAACAGAGGAGCCCAC
>CADBXH010000120.1 GCA_902798605.1 uncultured Ruminococcus sp.
ATTTGAGTACAAGTTTGCCAAAAATCGGTTACAATTTTAATATTGCGTTGACTTTACTACAATTTTGTAGTATCATTTTCTACAAGAGAATTGTGGCGTAACGTATGTGTAACCATAATTTGCAGTTCGTTTTAATAAAAATGTAACCTATATTTTGTGGTTTAAGTGGAAAAATAACAAAGAAAACCACAATAGGTAGTGTTACGGGACCTATATATTTGTTGTTGCAAAAATCCATCACCATCGTTAGGAGTGTCAACAATTGGAAAAGTTTGTTGTTACGGGCGGTAAACCGCTTTTTGGTGAGGTAAATATCAGCGGTGCTAAAAACGCTGCCGTTGCTATTATCCCCGCCGTTATTTTATGTGACGAGCCTTGTACGATCGAGAATATCCCGAACATCAGCGACGTAACGCTTATCAGCAGGATCCTCCAGCAGATGGGCGCTAAGGTAAGAAGGATCAACAAGAGCACTCTCTATATCGATCCCACTCATATCCAGACAAGCGTAGCTGTTACCGATCTGGTAAGGGGAATGAGAGCTTCTTATTATCTTCTCGGCGCTCTGCTCGGAAAATACGGTCAGGCAAAGGTCGCTCTTCCCGGCGGCTGTAACTTCGGCGTTCGCCCCATAGACCAGCACCTCAAGGGCTTTGAAGCATTAGGTGCAGAGACAAGACTCGTTGACGGAGCTATTATTGAGGCTAAGTGCGACGAGGAAGGTCTTGTGGGAACCCATATTTACCTCGACGTTGTGTCTGTAGGCGCGACTATGAACATTATGCTCGCAGCCTGCCGCGCAAAGGGTCTTACGGTTATTGAAAATGCCGCAAGAGAGCCCCATATCGTTGACCTTGCGAACTTCCTCAACTCCATGGGAGCTGACGTAAGAGGCGCGGGTACAGACGTTATCAAGGTAAGAGGCGTGTCTTATATGCACGGCATCACTTACTCGATTATTCCCGACCAGATCGAGGCGGGAACATATATGTGCGCTGCCGCTGCTACACGCGGACGCGTTACTATCAAGAATATCACTCCCAAGCACCTTGAGTCGATCTCAGCCAAGTTCCGTGAGATGGGCGTTAAGATCACAGAGTATGACGAGGCGCTCACTATCGACGCTACCGTTAAACCGCTCAAGCGCTGCAACATCAAAACGATGCCTCACCCCGGCTTCCCGACGGACTGCCAGCCGCAGTTCACTGCTCTGCTTATGAGCGTGCCCGGCACCAGCATCGTTAACGAGAACGTTTGGGACAACAGATATCAGTATATCAGCGAGCTTATCAGAATGGGCGCGCATATCTCGGTAGAGGGCAGACTTGCCATAATCGAGGGCGGCACACCGCTCACAGCGGCTCCCGTTAAGGCAACCGACCTCAGAGCAGGTGCGGCGATGATCATCGCGGCACTTGAGGTAAGCGGCACGACCGAGATCTCGAGCATCCAGTTTATCGAGAGAGGCTACGAGGACGTTGTTGAAAAGTTCAAGGCTATCGGCGCTGATATCAAAAAGGTCTATTATTCCGGAGATAATCAGGAAGAGCTCAGAGCGTAATATTTAAGAGTTAAGAGTTGAGAGTCAATTGGCTTTCAACTCTTTTTTGTTGTAAATTTTTAAAAAATGTGTTATTATCTTATCGTATATAAATTTTAGGGGTAATTCGTATGGCAAAGGTCGTTCCGCTGTTCAGCGGCAGTAAGGGAAACAGTTATTACATAGGCTCGGGCAGCGAGGGTATCCTTGTTGACGCGGGCAGGTCGTGCAGGCAGATCGAGCAGGCGTTGGAGCTCAATTCAATAGATATAAGCAATATTCACGCGCTTTTTATCACTCACGAGCACATCGACCACTGCAGCGCGGTCAGAGTTCTCGCCAAAAAATACAAGCTGCCTGTTTACGCGAGCAAGGGTACGATGGACGCGATGATCAACAGCCGAAAGCTCGAGAGCGACACAAAGCTCTACATTATCGAGCGCGAGTCCGTTGTCGGCGATATCCTTGTCAACCGCATAAATACCCCTCACGACGCGGCGGAAAGCTGCTGCTACAGGGTGACTTCTCCCGACGGAAAGTCCGCGCTGATCGCCACCGATATGGGAATTATGACCGAGGGCGTGCGTAATGCGGCGGCTCAAAGCGATTTTGTCGTGCTCGAGTCGAACCACGATATCGAAATGCTCAAAACAGGGCCGTATCCATATCCGCTCAAGCGCAGGATACTCTCTGACAAAGGGCACCTTTCAAACGAGGCGTGCTCCGCGGAGCTCTCTGAGCTTGTAAAGGGCGGAACGCTCCGCCTTATGCTCGGCCACCTCAGCGAGCAGAACAATACACCCGAGGTCGCGCTGAGGACGGCGGTCGCCGAGCTTGAGCGCGCGGGATTGAAATATAAAGTAGATTACACCCTCGACATAGCTCCTGCCGAGGCGACAGTAAAGAGCGTGATTTTTTAATGCTGAAAATCAACATCATCTGCATCGGCAAGATAAAAGAAAAATATTTTACGGACGCCATTGCCGAATATTCAAAGCGGCTGACGGCGTTTTGCAAATTCAATATCATTGAGCTCAACGAGGAGCGGATCAGGAGCAACGACCCGAACAGCTCGCAGATCGCCGAGGTGATCGCCGCCGAGGGCAGGCGGATAATGCAGAAGATCGGCGCGGGCGATTACGTCGCGGCGATGTGCATAGAGGGAAAAATGCTCTCGAGCGAGGAGCTCTCCGCGACTCTCGACAAAATCGCGCTCAGCGGCAAAAGCACCGTTGATTTTATAATCGGCGGCAGCTACGGGCTCAGCGATGAAGTAAAGAAACGGGCGGATCTGCGCCTTTCTATGAGCAAAATGACATTCCCGCACCAGATGGCGCGGGTCATACTCAGTGAGCAGATATACAGGGCGTTTGAGATCTCAACAAACGGAAAATACCATAAGTAGAGTTTAATTGTAGGGGCGACCATTGGTCGCCCGTGGGCTTCGCACTGACCTTGAATCAAGAGAGCCGTGTTATGACGGTGAATAATACTTGTAAGTCGAGACACCGACCTGAGAATGTGAACCGACTTACGGAACGGACTGAAATAGAGCCGTGTTATGACGGTGAATAATACTTGTAAGTCGAGACACCGACCTTAGAATATGAACCGACTTACGGAACGGACTAAAATATGGCTTTGGACGGAATATATTTACGGCATATCAAAAATGAAATAGAAAAACAGTCGCTCGGCGCGAGGGTCAACCAGATTTATCAGCCCAACCGCGACGAGCTTGTTTTCGTGCTGCGCACCTACGGCGGAAGCCAAAAGCTTCTGCTCTCGGCTCGGGCAAATTCTCCGCGCGTAAACTACTGCGTAAATACGCCCGAAAACCCCGCGCAGCCCCCGATGTTCTGTATGCTTATGCGCAAGCGTCTCGGCGGCGGTAAGCTTGTAAGTGTGCGCCAGCTTGAGTGCGACCGAGTGCTGTTCCTCGATTTTGAATGTGTGAACGAGCTCGGCGACCTTGTTGATCTTACGGTCGTCTGCGAGATAATGGGAATGTACAGCAACATCATCCTGATCGACCGCGGCACGGGCGTTATCGTTGACGCGCTCAAAAGGGTCGACCTGACCGTCAGCAGCCGCAGGTTCGTTTTGCCGAACATAAAATATGAACTTCCCGACCCGCAGGATAAGCTCAATATTTTGGAGTCAACACCCGAGGAGATCGCGCAAAGAATAAAAGACCAACCCGCGGAAATGCCGCTCGGCAAGGCGGTTTTGAGCGCTATCCAGGGCGTGTCGCCCATAATCAGCCGCGAGCTTGAGTACCGCGTTTGCGAGGGAGCGACAAACCGTGTTGAGGGCGTGCTTTACGACAGGCTGATAGCCGAGCTGACGGAGCTAAAAAACGTCACGGAAAACTGCCTCGGCAAGCCGTATATCGTTTACCGCGAGGACAAAAAGCCGATGGATACTTCTTTTATAGAAATAAAACAGTACGGCGGATTTCTAAAGGTCGAGCAAAAGGATAGCTTCAACCTCGCTGTTGACAGCTTTTATGACGAGCGCGACGCGCGCGACAGAATGAGGGTCAAGACCCAGAGCCTGAACAAGCTCCTTGTAAACCTCCGCGAGCGAACCGCGCGCAAGCTGCAAAAGCAGCAGACCGAGCTTTCGCGCTGCGCCGACCGCGAGCAGCTGCGTATCCGCGGCGATTTATTGCAGGCGAATCTGTACCGCATAGAGCGCGGCGCGGAGTATGTTGACGTTGAAAACTACTACGACCCCGACGGCAAGACGCTGAGAATCAAGCTCAATCCCGCGATCTCACCGGCGGCGAACGCCCAGCGGTACTACAAAGACTATCAAAAGGAAAAGAACGCCGAGACCTATCTGACCGAACAGATAGAAAAGGGCACGGCGGAGCTCGAGTACATCGAGTCGGTGATCGACGAGGTCGGCAGGGCTCAAACCGAGCGCGAGCTCGCGCAGATAAAAGAGGAGCTCGAGCAGCAGGGGTACCTCAGAAAACAAAACTCAAAGCGCCAAAAGCAGACCGCGCTGCCGTTTTTGGAATTTGAGTCAAGCGACGGTTTTAAAATATTGGTCGGCAGGAACAACCTGCAAAATGACAAGCTCACCCTAAAAACTGCCGCAAAGACGGATATGTGGCTCCACACCAAGGATATCCACGGCTCGCACGTCATCATCCGCGCCGACGGCAGAGAGATAAGCGATACCGCTATAATGGAGGCGGCGTCACTCGCGGCGTACCACAGCAAGGCGCAAAACAGCGCCAAGGTACCCGTTGACTTCACGCTTGTAAAATACGTCAGCAAGCCAAACGGCGCCAAGCCCGGTATGGTGATTTATGTAAATAACAGAACGGTCTACGTTGACCCTAAAGAGAAGATAGGCAATTAAAAGGTTCCCCCAAGGCTAAAACATTGGGGGAACCCGCTTTTTTTATTCGGCGGTGCGGGCAAATCATTAAACTCAAAATAAACCTCTTTACAATCAAGTTTTTTTGTTGTATAATATAATTTAACCGTGAATATGGGATAATAGCCTTTTCACGATGACTAATAACACAAGGAGGGACAAACAGCATGATCAACGGTGCC
>CADBXH010000121.1 GCA_902798605.1 uncultured Ruminococcus sp.
GTAGCTTGTCCGGCAGGGATTTGTAGCTTAATAATGCCTACAACCTTTTGAGCCATTGTGTTTAACCTCCAAATTCGTGGTAAATTGCGGGACGCCACTGTGTAGGGTCCCTCCCACAGGGAACATTACGCTCCCAATAAAAAAGCCTTTCGGCTGATTTATCAAAAATTATTCTTCCAATGCTTCTGCCTGGCTCAGCTCGAGCTCGACAGGAGTTTCGCGTCCGAACATAGAAACAACTACGCGGACATAGTTTTTGTCGGTATCAAGCTCATCTACAACACCGACGAAGTCCTCAAGCGGTCCGTCAATGATCCTTACGGAATCACCGACAGCATACGAAACCTTGACGACCTTTTGCTCAACGCCCATTCTGTAAACTTCGGCGTCTGTGAGCGGTACGGGTTTTGATCCGGGTCCGACAAATCCGGTACAGCCGCGTATATTGCGCACGACATACCATGTCTCATCGGTATAGACCATCTTTACAAAAACATAACCGGGGTAGATCTTGTGCTCTACCTCCTTGGTCTTCTCGCCTACGGTCTCTGTTACGACCTCAGTGGGGACCTTTACGTCGATGATCATATCCTGCAGGCTGCGGTTCTCTGCTGTTGTAAGCAGATCGGTCGCGACCTTGTTTTCGTAACCCGAATAGGTATGGATAACATACCACTTTGCCTCATAATCAGCCATCGTAACTCTCTTCCTTTCGTAAGATATCAGTTAAACGCTGATTATGCGGCCGCTCCGGTCTCCATAACCATACCAAGCAGTGCATACAGACCAGAATCAAGAGCAAATATAAATAAGCCCATGATAATGATTACGGCAATAACGATGCCGAAATTCTTTGTAGTCTGCGCCGGCGTCGGCCATGTGATCTTTTTGAGCTCACCCTTACAAGCTGCGAGGTACTTGATCAGTCTTACAAAAGCATTAGGCTTTTTCTGATTTTTAGCGGCATTTTTAGCAGCCTTTTTTGCGTCTGCCTTTTTTGCAGCAGGCTTCTTGTCAGCCTTTTTGGCGTCTGCTTTTTTAGCGTTAGCTTTCTTGTCAGCCATGATGTACCTCCTTATTTAGTTTCCTTGTGAAGAGTGTGTTTCTTGCAGAAGCGGCAGTACTTGTTCATAGACAGTCTGTCGGGACTGTTTTTCTTGTTCTTCATTGTGTTGTAGTTGCGCTGTTTGCACTCTGTGCAGGCCAATGTGATTTTAACTCTCATAACGGCACCTCCCGGTTATTCGGAATATTTTTAGCCTCCCTCAACAGGGCACAAAGAATTGGTCAAACTCATAGTTTTCCTTAACATTTAAAGCCTCCCCCAACAGTTTAGCTTTAAGGGAGGCGGCGCGGCACTTTATTGCCGTGACGTATGATGAGCAAGCGTTTATACCGCGTTTTCCGTTACAATCATAACTTGCACGATAGGAAACACAGCTCCCCCGTAACAAGCGACGGGGGAGCCTTAGTTTTTTATAGGTTAATTTACTTCTGATTCAAAAGCGTGCTTCCGATTGATTTTCTCGCCTTTTTGGGGACTTCGGGTTTTACCTCTTTGCCCTTGTACTTCCTTGCTGCCGCGGCAGGCTTTTCGAGCTCCTCGTTAAAGTACTCGCTGAGCTTGTCATACTCCTCGTCGTCGAGCGAGTTGAGGAGCACGATCGTTATGATCGAGCGCGTGTCGCGGTCGCCGTTGCCGTACTGGGTGTTGAAGACGTTGGCGAGCTTTTCGGTCTCTTTTTTGCTTGAGCTCTTCAGGTAATCAGCCACCTTGGGCGCGATGTGCTCCTTTGCAAAGGTCGCGCCGCGGAACGGGTAGTAGCAATCCTCTTCGTTTTGGATCTCCTCCCTGAGCTCGGGGAAGTATGTGACAAAGCGCTTTGCCAAAAACTTGGGGTCAGCCGTTCCGTCGTCTGATTTTTTCTTTTTCTTTTTGACCTGCTTAGCGCGCTTAATAGCTACGGTGCCGGAAACGCCTTCGACAAAGTCGTTTGCAATACTTTCGGCATCCTTTTGGTCGGCGACCTCGTCGTCATAAAGCCAAGTGGCGAGGATCTTCCAGTCGTTGTCGGGCCCTTCCTCGGTCATTGCCGCCGAGCGCAGGACCATCTGCTGCTTTTCCGAGACATATACGACCGAATACGCCACGTTCTCGCTTGTGAACAGAGATACAAGGTCTCCGCCTGTCTCGTCAGATACCTTTTGCTTTTCGTAGCCCTGCTTTACAAGCTCGTCCTCTACCCTTTTAGATATAAATTCAAACGCCTTTTTATATTCCAATTTAATCTTCCTTTCGGATAAAAATCATATTTGCCATATTATTATATTATAAAAAGTATAATATTGCAAGTCTTTTAAACCTTTCCTGAGTTTTTCTGTTATCCGCCTTTTATTCTCGACTTTATACATCTGCTTCGCCTGACGATGCTGCTGTCATTCTGAGGCTCTGCCGAAGAATCTCGTACCTCTTTATCAAATGTTGTCGGAAACATTATGAGATCCTTCGCTAAAGCTCAGGATGGCAGCGATCCGTTCAACAAGTGCAATTAAGCACTTGCAACCAAACGGATATTGTGGTATGATTTAAGCTGTATAATAATGTATACTATTATAAAGAAGGTTTTTGTATGTCATCAGCCAACGCGATCGGCGTTTTTGACTCGGGACTCGGCGGGCTCAGCGCCGTAAAGGAGTTTTTGCACGTCCTCCCGAACGAAAAAATCATATACTTCGGCGACACGGGAAGGGTCCCCTACGGCACCAGAAGCCGCGACACCATTAAAAAATACGCGTTTCAGGACGCTCATTTTCTGCTTGAAAACAACGTCAAGATGGTCGTTGCCGCCTGCGGAACCGTCAGCTCGGTCGCAGGAACTCAGCTTGAAGAAAAGCTGCCCGTGCCTTATACGGGAGTTGTAAACCCCACCGCCTACACCGCCGTGCGCAAAACCAAAAACGGCAGGATCGGTGTGATCGGAACCTCTGCGACGGTCAACAGCCACAGCTACAAAACCCGCTTGCAAAAGCTCGACCCAAAGGTCGAGGTGTTTGAGCAGGCTTGTCCGCTTTTTGTTCCGCTTGTGGAAAACGGCGTTATCCACCGCGACGACCAGATCACAAGGCTTGTTGTCAGGCGTTACCTCGGCGAGCTAAAGGAGCAGGGAGTTGACGCGCTGATTTTGGGCTGCACCCATTTTCCGCTTCTGCGCGACGCGATATCCGACTATATGGGCGAGGGCGTAGAGCTGATCGACTCGGGATATGAGACCGCTATCTATGCCGCAAAGGTGTTAAAGGAGCAGGAGCTTCTCAACGATGACGCGACCGCCAAAACCCCCGAATTCTATGTCAGCGACACACCCGAAGGTTTTAAAAATGTCGCGGGGCTGTTTTTGGGCAGGGATATGGAGCACACCGTCACCCAAATCGACATTGAACAGTATTGAGGAAATTATGGAGAATCAGGAAAAAGAAAAATATATGATTTCGATCATCGGCGAGCAGAGCCTTGACGGCGAGACCGATAAGATCGAGGTGATCACCTCGGGCAAATTTATGCGCAAGCGCGATCACTACTACATCGGATACAAGGAATACAGCGAGGAAAACCCCGCCGAGTATTACGACAACCTTATAAAGGTCGAGGAAAATATGGTGACCATCAACCGCAAGGGTCAAAACCAAACCCGGCTTATACTTGAAAAAGGCAGGCGTCACCAGTGCGTATATCAGACCATCGCGGGCGACTTTACCATCGGCGTTTTTACAAAGACGCTCGAAAACAAGCTGACCGAAAAGGGCGGTACGCTCGAGGTGAGCTACACGCTCGATTTTGACGCCAACCTGATGAGCGAGAACAGGTTTTTTATTAAGGTAGAAGAAAAGCAGATTGAGGAGTAATCAAAATGGACACATATTCAACCGCGGTATCGCAGCTGAAAAGCGCTGTGACAGCCGCAATAAAAAAGGCTATTGAAAACGGAGAGCTTCCGCAGGCTCAGCTGTACGATTTTATCATCGAAACCCCCGCCGACACCACCCACGGCGACTTTGCCACAAACGCGGCTATGGCAGGCGCAAAGGCGTTTAGGATGCCGCCGTTCAAGATCGCGCAGGCCATCACCGGCAACCTCGACCTTGACGGCACTATGTTCGAGAGGTTCGAGACCGCGGGTCCGGGCTTTATCAACTTCTTTTTGAGCGCGGAATTTTACGCTTCTGTCGTTTCTGAGATAATCGCCGACCCCGAGGGCTACGGTTCGTCGGACTTCGGCAAGGGCGAAAAGGTTATGGTCGAGTTCGTCTCGGCGAACCCCACAGGCCCTATGCATATGGGCAACGCGCGCGGCGGAGCGCTGGGCGACTGCCTTGCCGCCGTGCTTGACAAGGCGGGCTACGACGCCTACCGCGAGTTCTATGTTAACGACGCGGGCAACCAGATCGAAAAATTCGGCTGTTCGCTCGAGGCGCGTTATTTGCAGATCTTCAAGGGCGACGAGATAGAATTCCCCGAGGACGGATATCAGGGCGCGGACATCACGGAATTAGCGCAGGAATACGCCGACCTAAACGGCGATTCGCTTGTTGAAGCAAGCAGTGATGAGCGCAAAAAGGCGCTTGTTGACTACGCTCTGCCCAAGAATATCAAGAAGATGCAGGCTGATATGGCGGCGTATAAGATCACCTATGACAAGTGGTTCTTTGAGAGCGAGCTGCACAAAAGCGGCGAGGTCAAAAAGGTCGTTGACCTGCTGACCGAGAAGGGTCTGACCTATGAGAGCGAGGGCGCTGTCTGGTACAAAAACAAGGACGTACTCACCGAAAAGCTGCTCGGCGAGGGCAAGACTCAAAAATACATCGACAACCTTGAGCTAAAGGACGACGTGCTTATCCGCCAAAACGGCAACCCGACCTATTTTGCCGCGGATATCGCGTATCACAAGAATAAATTTGACCGCGGATTTGAAACTCTTATCGACGTTTGGGGAGCCGACCACCACGGCCACGTTATGAGAATGAAGGGCGCTATGGACGCCATCGGCTACAACGGCGACAAGCTCAACGTCGTGCTTATGCAGCTCGTTAAGCTCGTGCGTAACGGCGAGCTTGTTAAGATGAGCAAGCGTACCGGCAAGGCTATCCAGCTCCGCGATCTTCTTGAGGAAGTTCCCGTTGACAGCGCGCGTTTCCTCTTCAACACAAGAGAAGCCAACACACAGATGGACTTTGACCTCGACTTGGCGGTAAGTCAGGATAACCAGAACCCCGTTTATTATGTTCAGTACGCCCACGCGCGTATTTGCAGTATATTCAAGGCCTTGGCAAAGGACGGTATCACCCCGCGCGAATGTTCAAAGGCTGAGCTCGCGCTGCTGACGGCAGACGAGGAAAAGGAGCTTATCAGCCACCTTGCGCTGTATACGAATGAGATCATCAGCGCCGCCAAGGACTACGACCCCACCAAGGTAACACGCTACGTCACAAAGCTCGCGACGTTGTTCCACAAGTTCTACAACGCCTGCCGTGTAAAGGGCGAGGACGAGGGACTTATGCAGGCAAGGCTCGCGCTGTGCGAATGCGTCCGCTCGGTAATCAAAAACGTGCTGACGATGTTCAACATCAACTGCCCGGACAGTATGTGACGGTATTACCGGCTAACTTAGATTTTTAACAAAAAAGCTGTTATTCCCACGGTTTTTCGGGAATAACAGCTTTTTGTCTGTTTAATTGTTTTCCATATCCGCTTCGGTGGTTACGACCTCGGTGATGTTGTCCACCTGCACTCCGCTGTTGTGGCGAGAATTTACGCCCATAGCCTCGTACTCGTTGACCTCACCGGTCATAGGAGTGACCTCGCTGTTGTTCTCGCGCGGAGGGAACTCCATTGAGCGGTTCTTTTTGGATTTTGACTTTTTACTCATAATATTACTTCCTTTTTATTTGGTAATAATAGTATGGGTAATATTTAGAGGAATATTCAAGAAAAGTTAAGATTTTGCTTCGCAAAAGTTAAGAATTCACTTCGTGAATGTTAAGATTTGCTTCGCAAAGTGAAGAGATAACTGTTCACGACGAAGTCTCTTAACTTGCGCGTCAGCGCAATCTTAACGGCGAAGCCTCTTCACTTGCACGAAGTGCAATCTTAACTCTTAAATATCTGATACGGCAGAGCGAACCACTCGCGCACCA
>CADBXH010000122.1 GCA_902798605.1 uncultured Ruminococcus sp.
AACTAAACATAATTATAAATATCAAAATAATTTTTATGGTGGGAAAAAAGTTACTAATTATAATGATTTAAAAATTGGTGACTACATTGTTCATATTGCGCATGGAATAGGTATTTATAATGGAATAGCAACCTTAACAAAAGATGGTGTAAAAAAAGATTATATTCAGCTTTTGTATCTAAATAATGAGTTTCGTAATCGTTTCGCTCTGTCGCCACAACTATGTTTGCCGTATCCGAAAAAGCCGATGTACTGCCTGTCACCCTTGAAGACCTTGCAAGGCTCACAGGTTCGGAACTGAAAGTCATTCCCGATGCTTCTTGAAAAGGATTTTAACGAGGCAAAGCCGGACACATTTGTTCTTGAGCTTGTTGAAAGGAACCTTGACTGGATGTGTACCCGTCCGCCTATCATTTCAGCTCCGGAGCTCACTTATCTTAACACGGACGGTTCTCTTTCGGGCAAAGTAAAGGTAGATGCAAAGCCTTGCGAGTTCACGCCGCTGTATACCGAGATATCGGGCGAAGTAGAGTGTGACGGACTGAAAGACGACGCGGAGTTCTGTATTTCGATAACGGATAAAGACGGAAAAAGTAAAATTTATGAGGCATATAACATTTGTACGGAAGAAAGCGAATACGCGTTTGCTGCATATTTACCGCGCGAAGTCTTTTCTGCCGATTCAAATGAAAATATAAAAATCATAGCAAAGACCAATGATAATTATTATGAGATAGGAGAGTAAAACAGGTATGAAAGTATTTATCAAAATCACAGCTTGCTTATTAGCGCTGTGCTGCGTTGCGTTTGTTTTTTCGGCTTGCGCCGGCAAAGACATAACGGTCACGATCAATGACAGCGGAACAAAAACCGATGTTGAAGTGAAAACGGGCATTACAGTCAGCGAAGCTATTGAAAAAGCAGGTATCGAGCTGGGCGAAAAGGACGAAACCGAGCCTCCGAAGGATGAAACCATCAATGAAGATACAACCGAGATCACGATCAAAAGATACGCAAAGGTCACGGTTGTAAAGGGCAAGGATAAAAAAGAAGTTGAACTTGTAGGCGGAACAGTAGAGGAAGCTGTCAAAAAAGCGGGCTTTACTCTTGCTGAGACCGATAAGCTCAGCGCTGATAAAAACGCCTATCTCAAGGACGGTATGACAATAACCATTACCGAGGCTATCAAAGTTACCATTACCGTTGACGGTAAAACAAGTACGGTCAGCACCAACGCAACGGATGTTAAGGGGCTTATTGAAGAGCAGAAAATCAAGATCGGAAAAGATGACGTTATGAGCGAAAAATTGGATGCTCCGCTCAAAAACGGTATGAAGATCACCATTAAGCGCGTTACCTTCAAGGATGAAAAAAAGACCGAATCCATAGATTATGAGACCGAAAAGAAGTACAGCGACTCAATGGATGAAGGCAGCAGCCAGGTAGAGCAGAAGGGCGAAAAAGGTGAAAAAGAGGTTGTTTATACCGTTAAATACGTTGACGGAAAAGAAGTATCCCGTGAGAAGAAATCCGAAAAGATAACAAAGCAGCCGGTCAAAGCGATCATCACATACGGCACAAAGGAAGTTGCCGCTCAGGAGGATAATGATTCGGATAATAACACCGGCAGCAATAACAATAACACTAATAATAACAGCGGAAACTCGAGCAGCGCGAGCCAGGAAAGCAAGTCAAGCGAAAGCTCCGGCGGCGGAAAAACAGTTGTTTCAAAGACTCCGGTATACGATTGCGACGGCTCAGGTCACGGCTATTATGAAATAGTATATTCAGACGGCAGCACTGCATACGAGGAGTTCTAAGCGTATTCAAAACTGAATAAACACATATCTTTAGTAATTAAAAATCCACCGGCTTATGACCCGACCCCCGAAAGTTAGACCAAGAATCTAATTTTCGGAGGTCGGTAATTTTATGTCCAAATATAGTTATGAATTCAAGAAAAAGATAGTTAAGGATTATCTTTCAGGAAAAGGTGGTTATCGGTTTTTAGCGCAGCAATATGGTATACCGGATAAAAAGCAAATACAGAAATGGGTAGATTCGTACAAGACATTTGGAGATGAAGGATTAAAAAGATCAAGAGAAAAGAAAAATTACTCTTTTGAATTTAAGCTACATGTGGTAGAATTGTATTTAACAACAGAAGTATCGTATCGGGAATTGGCATTATCGGTTGGTATCAACAATCCAAGTATTGTTACAAAATGGGTAAATGATTACCGGATAGTCGGAGCTGATGCGTTACGTCCAAAGCGGAAAGGACGGAAACCACAAGTGGCAAAACCAAAGAAAGAACAATTACCGCAAACAGAAAAAGAAAAAGCTGACGCAGAATACCTGAGACAGCTTGAAGAAGAAAATTTGCGATTAAGAATAGAGAACGCCTATTTAAAAGAGTTGAGGAGACTGCGTTTGGAGGACGAGGCAAAGAACGGCAAGCGCGGATAATCCACAGTCTCCGAGGAGAATTCACACTCAAAGAATTGCTTGCCGTGCTGAACTTTCCAAAGTCAACATATATGTATTGGCAAAAACGTTTTGATCGGGAGAATCCTGACGAAGCTATTGAAAAGGAAATTCTTAATATTCGTGAAGAACACAAGGACTTCGGTTATCGCAGAATAAAAGGCGAGTTAGGCAACCGAGGCTTCAAGGTTAACAAGAAAAAGGTTCAAAGAATCGTTCGGAAGCTTGGATTACAGGTTACTTCGTTCACGCACAAAAGCAGAAAATATAGTTCCTATCGCGGCAAGGTAGGAAAAGTGGCGCCAAATAGAATCAACAGAAGATTTCATACGAATATTCCACATCAAAAGATCACTACAGATACAACAGAGTTCAAATATTACCATGTCGATGAAAAAGGTAATATGAGTATTAAAAAGCTGTATCTGGATCCGTTTATGGATATGTGCAATAGTGAGATCATTAGCTTTGGAATTTCTCAACGTCCATCTGCCGAAAATATTATGAAAGCGTTGAATGAAGCGATTGCTGTAACCAATGATTGCCTATACCGCAGGACTTTTCACTCTGATCAAGGATGGGCATACCAGATGAAAGCATACGTTCTTACTTTGAAAGAAAACAAAATCTTTCAGAGCATGTCACGAAAAGGCATTTGTCACGACAATTCAGTAATGGAGAATTTCTTTGGCATTATGAAGCAGGAAATGTATTATGGTAGAATCTATTACAGCTTTGAAGAACTCAAATCTGCAATTGAAAAATACATTAAGTACTATAATGAGAAACGAATCAAGCAAAAGCTCGGTTGGCTAAGTCCTGTTAACTATAGGCTCAACCTTTTGGCTGCATAACAAAAGCGCAGTAGTCGCTAAACTACTACGCTTGTTAGTATTAAGTCCAACTTTCGGGGGTCACGTCATATGCCGGTGGATTTTTAATTCAGCGGATTTGTGTCAGGGACTTGAACCCACGAAATATTTTTGCTATTATATATTTCTGAGCGAAATGCGTTAACCAATATTCTGCATTCCAAATTTCTCAAAAAAACACTCAACAGAGGTGCTGTTATGAACAACCCAATCGATTACGACAATAACTCGCAGGAGCTGCTTCGGCAATTTATAAAGCAGCTTAACGAAGGCGGTATGGACAAGGATCCGACCATAGCCTCGCAGGATTTAAAATATATTCGCGGACTTCAAAGGGCGCGACTGGCGCGTCATGGCGTTAAGCTTCAAAAAAACTACGGAAAAGCCAAGAAAGACATCGAGGGCATTGCGTGGAAGCTGGACACTGACACCAGCTATGTTACCCGGATCCCGTTTAAGCGCCTGCGAGCCGGCACCGAATATATCTCTGACCGCGCAAAAAAAATCGTTAACAAAACCAAGACTATGTACGGCTACACCGTTTGGCTCAAGGGTCAGAAAAAACCGCAAAAGGCATATTCCTGCCCAAACTGCGGCGCGGCCAGCACCATCCATCAGCTTAGCGAAGGCTGCCCGTTCTGCGGCACCCGGTTTTTGATGCGCGACTTGTACCCCAAAATCACAGGCTACTATACGCTTGAAACTCCCGACCGCGTGATCACTCCATTCCCGATGATGATACTCGGCGCCATTGCGGGGGGCGGGATATCCGTGTACAATAATATGATCGCCGGCGCGGGAAAGCCGCTAAACGAAATCGTTTTTTCGGTGCTGACATCGGCAGCTATGGGCGTGATCGGCGGAGTTCTGCTATTCATCGCAGCTGTTCTGGGAATTGCCCTTTTCAGAGTGCTGCGCAACCTGTCAAAGATAAAGAGCTACAGCAGAACGAAAAAGGATCTGCCTCCCTTTATGCGCAGATATGATCCCGATTTTTCGATGGATTATTTTATCGGCAAGCTGGTCAGCCTTACAAGCACGCTGATTTATTCGGATAAAGCCGATAATCTGTCGATTTATGAGGGCGAGTCTCCTGCGGAGAGTCTGCCCGACGTGGTTGACGCGGAGTGGCTGGGCTATCTTGCACTAAACAAATCGTATGAGCAAGACGGGCTGCTGTATCTTGACATGGATATTCACATGAACTGTATGCACTTTAAAAACGGCAAATTTTCAAGCAAAAACCATATGTTCAACCTGCTGCTGTGCAAGCGCGCAGATGCTAAGACCGACTACGATTTCAACGTTCAGGCAGTGAACTGCAATAGCTGCGGCGCAAGCTTTGACGCCCTTCGCGAAAAGCACTGCCCCAACTGTAACACACCCTTCCGCATGACCGACTACGACTGGACGGTTAAGAGATTTGTGAGTCATTAAGTTTACGAATATAGTCAAGGCTCCCTCAACAATAAAACATATAGCTAAAGCTTCACCCTCGTATCTTGCGCACTGCAATTTACGAGGGTGGTTTTTGTTTTTGGTGCGCCAACAGTATGTTTGTTTAATGCGAGAAGTTCGCACTCGCTTTCTGCGGCGTGTATGAATCTACACGTTTCTGCATCGCTCTCGCTAAAAACAGTCCACTGGACTGTTTTTGCCTTCGGCACGCTCGTCTTCGAGTCCCTGTTGGCGTCGCGGATTGGATGCAACGTCACGTTGCCGCCTTCGAGTCCCTGTTGGCGCGTGAACATAGGAATAATCAATCAGGGATACCCATTTAAGGCGGGGAATGCCAACAGTATGTTTGTTTAATGCGAGAACTTCGCTCTCGCTTGCTGCGGTGTGTTGGAAATTATGGGTTTCTTCGACGCTCTCGCTTGTATTATATAGTAGTAGTTATTTAGTCATATCCAAGGACTATGTGCTATAATGTAAGAGATACTGTGGATTAGTGCCGCTCTCCTTACCGTATGACGGTTGTTTTTAGGTTCTAACCACAGTCTCTTTGTACAGTTGTTAATCAGTTAGATACCGCACGATGGTTTATGTAGAACAAGGTTACAATCGCAAAGAGTATTGTGGAACCAAACAGTATCGAATAACTGCGAAAGAGGTATTAGTATGATTTCTGTCGGAATTGATGTTGCAAAGGATAAGCATGATTGTTTTATTATGAACTCAGAAGGCGAAGTGCTTTTTAATCCCTTTGTTATTCAAAATAACCGAGAAGGCTTCGACAGCCTTTATGAGAAGATTTGCTCGGTAGCTGATGATTTTACAAAAGTAAAAGTAGGGCTCGAAGCCACAGGACACTATAGCTACAATATTTTGGGCTATCTCCTTGATAAAGGTTTGCCGACCTACGTTATCAATCCGTTACATACAAATCTTTACAGAAAAAGTCTAAGCCTTAGAAAGACGAAAACGGATAAGGTAGACGCTCATACCATTGCGACTATGTTGTTGTCTGACGTGAACTTAAAGTCCTACTCAAACACATTATACCACAACGAAGAGTTAAAGTCACTAACAAGATACAGATTTGATAAGGTTAATGAACGAGCTAAACTCAAAATATCTATTGCAAGACTTATCAACATTCTGTTTCCTGAGCTTGAAAAGCTGGTTTCTACGCTTCATATGGCATCTGTTTATGAGTTGTTGAGCCAATACCCGTCCGCAAAGCAAATTGCTTCTGCTCACCTCACCAAGTTAACCAATCTACTGTCAAACGCTTCCAAAGGTCGTTATAGCAAAGAAAAAGCGGAAGAGATTCGCAATGCTGCGAGAAGATCCATCGGATCAGATATGCCTGCAAAGTCATTGGAACTCAAACACACTATCAAACTCATCAAAGAGCTTGACGCCGAAATTGAAGAAATCGAATTTCACATCGAAATTATCATGGATGAAATCAATTCTCCTATTCTCACTATCCCTGGCATCAGCTACCGTATGGGTGCTATGATTATTGCCGAGATTGGAGATTTCGATAATTTCAGTTCACCAGATAAAATTCTTGCATATGCCGGACTTGCACCATCCATTTACCAATCAGGTCAATTTACAGCTTCGTATTCACGTATGGAGAAACGAGGTTCACGATATTTGCGATACGCTCTTTTTAACTCTGCAAAATATGTATGTCAATGGGATGAAACATTTGCTGAATACCTTGCAAAAAAGCGAAGCGAAGGTAAACACTATTATGTAGCCATTTCTCATGCTTGCAAAAAACTAATAAGAGTTATTTACCATCTTGAAACAACAGGAAAATCATACAAACGATAATCTTGTTTCCCCTAAACACTTGTTTTTGAGCAACTAAACGGTTGCTCTTTTTGTCATACCAATTTTTTAGTTTACAAAAATCACAAATGTTTTTGTTTTGCTCTTGACATTTAATAGTTAGTCTAAAAACAGTGCACTGCACTGTTTTTGCCTTTGGCACGCTCGCCTTCGATTCCCGTCATCTCTTTTCACCAAAGGAAAAAGGCACCTTTACGGTGCCTTTTCCTTTGTCAAGGATAGGCAAAAAAGATGAACCCTCGTCCGAATACTGTGGAGTAGTGAACTTCTGTAAGAACTGCTTACTCCGCAAAACCGCTTTGATTGTTTTGATTAATTTATCAGAATTATATGGATAATATCATAAACATTCCCGTAGCAACACTGCTTTAAGCTCTGAAATAATCGTATTCAAATCTTCGGTCAGATTATCGCTTTGTGTCAGCATATCGTCAAAAAGTCGGTTGAG
>CADBXH010000123.1 GCA_902798605.1 uncultured Ruminococcus sp.
CCGACAAATTCACGCTGTACCAAATTGCCGCTTTCATTTTCCACATAAAAGCGGTAGTACCACTTTTTACCTTTCTTCCTTACAGAGCCTTTTGCCATTGATATGTTTTCTCCTTTCTATCCGTGGCAATCGGCGCTGTGATATATGTTGTGCGCTAACAATAGTTATACTTTTACCGATTGATTTTGAAGGTCAGTCGGCGTTTTTTCTTTTCAAGGTGCCACGGAATTTTGTTTGTCGAGCAGCTTCTGTTCGGCTTGCTCAACTATTCCGAAGAGTTCGGGCATTGACGTTTTTGTTCTGCCCTCGTCGTATAAGTGAAGTATGCCGTCGAGATATTTTTTGATATCGTCAACAGGCATTTGCATTTCTTTTTGATAAACCTGTTCGGTGATAGAGTTTTTTGATATCGTCAACAGGCATTTGCATTTCTTTTTGATAAACCTGTTCGGTGATAGAGCCGATATTGATAGCATATTTTCGTATCGACTCCTTCAAGCCTTCGTCCTCTGCTGCCTTATTGACCTTCTCCATTGAGAGGGCAAAGTATTTTGTCAGGATTGCGTAGAGGTCGATAATCTGACCGAGGAAGGTCGTCAGCATCTCCTGCCTCGGTTCTCCGTCAACAGCGGAGGTCACTGTTTCCAGATACGCTTTAATGTGCTTGGCCAGTTCCGTTTGGCAAATGGTATAGTTACTGTATTCCTTTTCGTCGGAAAGCCCTGTCAGCCATTCGGGAGTTGTCAGCAAAGCCTGTGCCAGACCGTTAATAACCATTGTTCGTTTCGGATCAACACCGTCTGCTTCATATCGCTGAATGGTCGATTTATTAACGCTGACGCGCCTGCCAAGCTCAGGCATTGACAGATTTAACTCCGTTCGGCGTTCCTTAATGCGTTCGCCGACCTGTTTTGGAGTGAACGGTTTATTGTTTTTCACGATACTCATCTCCTCTTGACTACTATTATAGCATAAACATATTTATTTTGCAACCTATTTTTCGTATATTTTCAAAAATATTTAAAAACAGGTTGCAATATGAGTTGACAAATAGTATTATTTTAAGTATAATGATAATATCAAAGTTGCATTTTGCAATCTAAACGGGGAGGTGAACGAAACGAGCACATCTAAAATAGGTATGACAATTGACGAAGCCGCCGAAGTCAGCGGAATCGGAAGAAATACTATGCGCAAGCTCATTAGCTGGGGCAAGCTGCCTGTGCTTTTGGTAGGTCGCAAGAAGATTATTCGCAGCGATACACTGGATAGATTTATGACCGCCAATCAGGGCAGAAACCTTTTGAATCAGAGCGAAGTCCGCAAGGTAGAGTAAATAAAGAGCCCTCGGCGACTGAGAGCGAAATACACCCCTTGCACAAATTCACGGAATTTATGCAAGGGGTATTTCGCCCCTGCGGGGAGCTGAGGGCGGCGTAAACAGATAGGAGTAATATGACACGACACAGCTTTATCCAAATGTCGAAGCTGTCTAATGTCAAAGGAAGAATCAACTATATCACCAGCCACGCACGGCAGGAGAATCTTTACGCTAGCTATCAAACCGCCGATTCGGCGTTTTGGTCTGCCCTTGCCAAAGAGGCGCAAATTGAGTTCAAGCGCAGTAATGTTGAGGGAAAGTGCATTGAAGCGAGGGAGCTGATTATTGCGCTTCCCGAAGAATATACAAGGCTCAATCCTCAGCAAGTGTTGGAAAGCTTCACGGACGAATTTCACAAACGCTACAATGTGGAGTGCGTCTCGGCGCTTCATCACAACAAGCGCAAGACCAACTACCACATTCACTTGATATTTAGCGAGCGCCGGTTATTGGAGCAACCCGAAATCAAAACCGCTTCACGTAATCTTTTTTACAACGAACAGGGAAAGCGTGTCCGTACCAAGAAAGAGATTTTGGACGAGAGCGGTAAGCTCCGCAACGGTTGCATTATTATCAAAAAGGGTGAGGTTTACGAGCAGCATATGTTTACCGTCAAGGACAAGCAATTCAAGGGCGAGCCGTTCTTGCAGGAGGTCAAGACGTTTTACACCGACCTTATCAACAAGGAAGTTGCCGATCCGGAACACAAGCTAAAGGTGTTCGAGAGCGAGAGCGTCTATCTGCCGACCAAGAAAATCGGCAAAAACAATCCGAGAGCGGCGGAGATTGAAGCGGATAACACCGCCAGGCAGGAATGGAACCGCACCGCTGATTTGGCGCTGGTGTCGGGTATTGAGGAAGTCAAAATCCTCGCCGTGAAAAAGAAGGAGATTCAAGAGAGAACAAGTGAATCCATCAAGCAAAACGGTTGGATGCCGAAGCTGTTCCGCTCAATTGTCGGCAAGGCAAAGGAACTGTTACGGGATATGATTCGCACACAGCAGTCGCCGCCCAAGCCTGTGCTGAGTATTGATATGGACGAGTACCGTGTTATGCAAAAGCTGATGATAAAGGTGCAGGACGAAGCGGCGGCGATTCGCCGATTGCAAGACGTGGAGCTGCCAAAGCTGCAATCACAGCTTGCCGAAACAAAAGGTCTGTTCAAGGGCAAGGAGCGCAAGGCATTAGAGCAGAAGATTCAGCAGACGGAGAAAACCATTGCCGCCAAGCTGGACGCAATCCCGACGATATTACAAGGCGACGGCTATCCTGATACACAGGTATTTATAGCCGCTTTCAAAAAAGCAACCGAGATTGTCGAGCAATACCGCCGTGACCTGTCCGAATGGGAACGCAAGGTGAAATCCAACCAAGCCCCTGACAGGCAATCCCCACCGCCCGAAAAGCAGAGCGTGAGAAACAGGCTCAAACAGCTTCAAGCGGAGAGCAAACAGCGCCGCAACCGCCGTTCCCAAAACATCGAAAGATAGCACGACAAAGCCGACGGAGTTTTCTAATCAAAGCTCCGTCGGCTAAATTTTTTATTGATGATATGTCACGCTTTTAGACTTCAAAAGGTACTGTTTATGCGCTCTCTAAGGAGCAAAACTTGATTATTAGGGTAATATCATTAGCATAAGATTTTTTGCGTAACAGGTGAGTTTAAATGTTTATACATTATTTCCTTTAATATTCAATTTGCGTATCTCTTCAAACACAGCCTGCATTCCGTTCACACCAGGGATATGTGCGCTGTTGGGTATGACTTTGCAAGTAAGATAAGGATTATCAGATTCTTCAACGAAGGATACAATACTGTTTGTGCAAGTTACAATATCTGTTTCTCCCTGTATGATGTGATACGGGACAGACACGTTTTTAAGCGTTTCGCGCAAATCAAGCTCTGACAACTCCGTAATAAGACTTGTGTTTTTCATATAACCGTTCATTACAATTGCTTTAAAATCTTTGAATTTGTAATCGGGACTTGTCAAAATACCGCGTATAATTTTACCCACCTCGGCTTTGGGCTCGTTTGGATTGTTGTAGCCGTATGTATATTTTTTTATTGCGGCGCTCAGCTTCATTACCGTCTTTTTATCGGTTGATTTGGAATTGACGGCGGCTTTGATTTCGGCTTTTATTTTTTCGGGCGCTTTGGATTTCATCAGCGCGTCTATTGTTTCTTGACTTTGCATCAGCTGATAGAGCACCTGACCGTATGTAATCACCCCATCAATCAATTCAGGAGACCTTTGTGCAACCATTGCAGATAAAACCGATCCCCAAGACATTCCCAAAAGCCAAACAGCATTTTGAGGGAATCTTTTTTTGATTTTCTTAATTAACTCAATGGTCATATTTACAAAGTCATTAATAGATATATCGTCGGGCAGCTTTGCATTATTGATACCGCAGCCGTATTGATCCCAAGACACAAGAATACATTTATCCGTAAATTCGGGAAACAAGCCTCTTGCGCCGACGCAGAACGGAATCGGCGAACCCGGACCGCCGTGCAGCGTAATCACTACCGGAAGATCTTTCGTTTTTCCTTCTATCAGCACCTTCTGCGGATAACCGCCCAAAATGAACTCTTCAACAGTTGATACTTTGTTTGCTTCTATGATTGCTTTTCTTTGTCTATTCATCAGATTTCCTCATTTCAATTAGAAATTGTTCGTACCACTTGATTGCAAAAGACATTAAATCACGCCCAAAGCGTGCGGTTGCAAGCTGAAAAAAAATAATATCTTTCGCTTCTTTATCTAAATTATCGTAATTGTTTGAGTGCATAAATAATTCTGATTCATCGCAAATCATCTTCAATGAATCATATTTATTCTTTAATTCGGTAATGTACTCCTGAGTATTTTCAAAACGTTTTTTCTGTTTTGAAAAGCCCATAAAATAAATTTTCGATAGTTCGGGACACTTTATCCCCGCAGAATCAATGGGGCTGTTAATCCAGGTGTTAAATTCCTGTCTGCCGGCGTCGGTAATATAGTATTCTTTTTTTTTCTTTCCATTATCCTGAATATCACGGTAATCAATGTATCCGTTATTAAGGAGTTTTTTAATAGCCGCTTGTATACTCCCTGTGCTGCTGCTGTACATAATATTCAGCCCTTTATCAATCCGGCTTCTCAATTGATAAATTGTCCTGTTGCTTAGTATCAGCAAACCAAGAATAATATAGTCCGTATCCATCCCTCCGATATTACTAATAGTAACATAATTATAATATCGTCCGTCGCATATGTCAATAGAAAAAACCGCCAAGCAGGAAATATCCAGCTTGGCGGCTGTGCTGATCAGGTGTAAATCAACTCTGCATTTACAATCTTCGTTGCACGGTTACGGATATTGTTCATTCTCTGCACCCACAGCATTTGGTTGTCGGCTTTGAGCTGTTTGGCTACGGACAATAAGAATAATAGCAGACAGCTACTACACTGCCTGCTACTGCAAATAATATGTATTAAACTGTTAGTTACTCCCATTCGATAGCACCTAAACAATTCCGTGTAGGTATCATTATCTGTACTATCTGTGGTTCTTTTGATTATTTGATATATCCATATTCTCCTGCCTATATCCCCTCTTGTTATCATTTTGTTATCAGCGTTGATAATAGCGAGAGGATTTAGCCGTGTTGGATAAACTTTTTTGTACGGCTATTATACCGCATTTTAGCTTTGTTTTCAATAGGATTAGTATATTATTCGTATCTTTATTACTTGTTATTTAATTGATAAAACAGCGCAAATAATGACACATATAACTACTATTACAGCGGCAATTATACTGATTGATTTAGCAAATCTTCTTCCTCCCGGATTGTTTCTAATCTTAGCGAGCACACCTGTGGAAAAGAATATACCTGTAATCAATGCTCCAACAGCAAGACCAAAGCATGTATATTCTATACATTCAAGCAAAGGATTTATTTGCTCAAATTTTAGTCCGACAAACACCAATGCAGTTAAAAGTGAAA
>CADBXH010000124.1 GCA_902798605.1 uncultured Ruminococcus sp.
GGTTCTTCCTTGGGCTCGCTGACCGGCAGCGCCTCGGTCGTTTGAACCGAGATACCTTTTTTTACCGCGCGTTCAAGAGCCGTGATCCTTGCGGCAAACGCCTCGCCGGTGACATCAAGCTCGGGTGAGCAGAGCTTTACCAGAGCCATTTCAAGCTCGGTGCGGTCGCCCGTACCCTTGCCCATCCGCTGATAAGCCCGCGACAAAACGTCCATATAATAAACGATCTCCGCGAGCGAAAGGTAATCCGCCTGGGTCTGCGACTGCTCAAATTCGGCGTCGGTAAACACGACTATATCGCGCGGTTTTTTGACCGTTTTTATCATCATCAGCGCCCTGAAATGCGCGATAAGCTCGTCGCACAGCTTGGGCATATCCTTTGCGTCGCGGTAGAGCCTGTCGATTATCCCGAGCGCCATAGCGGTGTTCTTGTTTATAACGCAGGCGGCGAGGTCAAAGAGGTAATCCTTGCCCGCGAGCCCGGCTGCGGAACGCACAACATCCTCGTCAATATTCTTACTTATCGCAAGGCACCTGTCCATCAGCGACAAAGCGTCGCGCAGTGCCCCGTCCGAAACGGAAGCGATAAGCATAGCGGCGCTGTCGGAAAGCTCTACGCCCTCCCGGTTCGCCACATAAAGCAGCCTGTCGGCGATATCGCGCGGCGGGATTCGGTGAAAATCGAACCGCTGACAGCGCGACTGTATGGTTAGCAAGATTTTGTGCACCTCGGTAGTCGCCAAAATAAACACAACGTGCTTGGGCGGCTCCTCGAGGATCTTGAGCAAGGCGTTGAACGCCTCCGCCGTCAGCATATGCACCTCGTCGATTATATAGACGCGGTATTTGCACCTGTGCGGCGCGGTCTGTACCTCGTCGATTATCTCGCGGATATTCGCAATACTTCTGTTAGACGCGGCGTCGATCTCAAAAACGTCGATAGAACGTCCGCTGTCGATCTCCTTGCAGATCTCGCACTCGCCGCAGGGCGAGCCGTCTTTAAGGTCAAGGCAGTTGACCGCCTTTGCAAGGATCTTGGCGCAGGTGGTCTTACCTGTTCCGCGCGAACCGGTAAAAAGGTACGCGTGGCTTACCCTGCCGTTTTTCAACTCATTTTTGAGCGTGGTTGTGATATGCTCCTGACCCGCGACATCATCAAAGGTCTGCGGACGGTATTTTCTGTACAAAGCCTGATACAAGATCCTCACCTCCAAATCGGTTTCTGCTAAAACAAAAGACGCAAGTTGTCATGCCGACATTCGGCTAACCGTACAAATAAGTGAACGACAGACTGACTGTATCGCATCGGAAAAACTGCTTAATGCTGCTCGGTTCCCCGCCTGACATGGTTCGCAGGCCCCAATCGCACAGGGCCTGCCGCTCGCTTATTTGCACGCAATGACAGCTTGCATCTTTATAATTATATCATATACTAAAGAATAAATCAATAGTTTTTTGAGTTATTAGCTCTTTTTGCGCTTTAACTCTCCCGACAGTCTTTTGTCGAGCTTTGTCTTTTTGAAGATAAGCGTCATGATCAGTCCGCAGACAATACCCAAAATCATTCCGCACAACACGTCGGACGGATAGTGAACATAGTTGTATAGCCTTGAAAAAACGATCAGTATCGCAAGTCCCAGCGCGGAATACGCGATCCAGCGTTTTTCTTTGAGCATACCGAACAGCGATGTTACCGCGGCAAACGAAGCCGTGCTGTGCCCCGAGGGGAAGCTGTGGCTGGTGGGCGCATTGATGTAAAGGTCAACGTCAGTATTCACCAAAAACGGCCTCGGACGCGCCACAAGGTGCTTTATACCGATATCTCCGATCAGATATCCCAGTGCCATCGCCGCCAACATACAAACTCCCGCAGGTCTTGTCTTACGGAAGAAAAGCAGCACGATGCCGAGTATTATCCAAACCGCTCCGGCCTCTCCCAAATATCCGAGCACCGCCATTACGGGGTCTAAAAAAGCGTTCCTGATATGCTCCTGAATAAAATCCAGAATACTGAAATCAATGTTCGTAATAATTTCAACAAAGCCCATTTTTATTCTCCCTCTGTTTCAAAATCCTTAACGCGGGCGTAGATTATCTCGTCCACGATCGCCTCTACCGAGACTCCCTCGGCAACGTATTCCTCTGAGATCAGCGTACATTTTTCCCTTATGTCGCTGATGATTCCCGCGTTCTTGAACGGCACAAGCAGCTTGACCCGCTTCATCCTGACAGGCAGATTGTTGTCGATAGCCTCGAGCAGCTTGTCCACTCCATCGCCAGTCTTGGCGGTGATCTTGATGTATGAATTAAAGTCCTGCGCGAGCATGGTATCATCGAGCAGATCGCACTTGTTTAGCACGGTGATGATCGGCGTATCGCCGCAGCCGAGCGATTCGAGCAGATCGTTTGTGACTTCAAGGTGTATCCTCGCCTCGTCGCTTGACGCGTCGCAGAGGTTGATGATGATGTCCGACTGAGCGGCTTCCTCAAGCGTTGAGCGGAAAGCTTCAACAAGATGATGCGGAAGCCTGCGCACAAGCCCGACGGTGTCGATCAGCATTATGCTGACTCCGCTCGGGAGCTTTAGCGAGCGCGAGGTCGGGTCGAGCGTCGCGAACAGCTTATCCTGAGCGAGCACGCCCGCGTCGGTCAGATAATTCATCAAGGTTGACTTGCCCGCGTTCGTATAGCCGACTATCGCGCAGGTTATAACGCCGTCCTTTTCACGCCGTTTTCTGAGCATCGTCCTGTGCTTTTCAAGGTCGGCGAGCTCATCCTTGAGCGTTTCTATCCGCCTTCGGATATGCCGCCTGTCGGTCTCGAGCTTCGTTTCACCCGGACCTCTTGTGCCTATTCCTCCGCCGAGCCTCGAGAGCTCGATTCCCTTGCCCGTAAGGCGCGGGAGCGTGTATTTAAGCTGGGCGAGCTCGACCTGGAGCTTGCCCTCCTTTGAGCGCGCGCGCAGCGCAAAGATATCGAGTATCAGGGTCGTGCGGTCGATCACGCGGACGCCCGTGTAGTTTTCGATATTCTTGATCTGCGTGGGCGAAAGCTCGCTGTCCGCGACTATCAAATCTATCTCCTCGTCGTCGCAGACCTGCTTGATCTCCTCCAGCTTTCCAGAGCCGACAAAGGTCGCGGACTCGGGCTTTTGAAGCTTTTGGGTGATTGAGAATGCAGGCTCCGCACCGGCACTTTTAACCAGCTCAAAAAGCTCGTCCAAAGAAGCCTCAGCGTCAAAATTGCCCGTATCAACGCTGACGAGCAGCGCTCGGGTCGTTTTTTCTTCGTTGCTTATAAGTTCCATAATTTATTCCTCAAATCGCGGGAGTATATCCACATCCCCGCAAAACAAAAAACTCTTTACTAATTCTTCAATTAGTAGTATAATATATATTCGGAAGAATGTAAACATTTTTTGGAGTTGTTTTTATGGAAAAACAATATGATGTTATAATCGTCGGAACAGGCGTTGCGGGTCTTTACGCCGCGATCAACTTTCCGCAGGACGTCAGCGTGCTGCTGATTTCAAAGCGCGAGCTTGAGCTTTCAAACAGCTCGCTTGCCCAAGGGGGAGTTGCCTGTGTGCTCGATTTGGCTCATGACAACTACAAGCTTCATATATCCGACACGCTGATCGCCGGCAAGTACAAAAACAACCTGAAAGCGGTCGAAAAGCTCGTCAAGGAAGGTCCCGCGGATGTGCTCAAAATACAGGAGCTGGGCGTTGACTTTGACCAAAATCCCGACGGCACACTGTGCAAGACGCTCGAGGCGGGTCACAGCCGCCACCGCATAGTCCACCACAGAGACTCGACCGGAAAGGCTATGACGGACGGCCTAATCAGCGTGGTCAAGCAGAGGGAGAACATCGATATCCTCGACAACGCTCTGCTCTACTCTATGCACAAAACGCTCGGCGGATTTTATCTGAGCGTGCTGAAGGACGGCAAGAGCCGCTACTTTGGCTGCAGCTATTGCATACTCGCGACCGGCGGTATCGGCAGGGTCTACAAGTACACCACTAACTCGGCTATCGCTACGGGCGACGGCATAGCGTTTGCGTATATGCTGGGCGCCAAGGTCAAAAAGCTGTCGCGCGTTCAGTTCCACCCCACGGCGTTCGCCGCCGAAAAAAACAGGGAACGGTTTTTGATAAGCGAGGCTGTCCGCGGCGAGGGCGCGGTGCTGCTCAACTGCAACGGCGAGAGGTTCGCGCACAATTATGACAAGCGCGGAGAGTTAGCTCCGAGAGACGTTGTGTCTAACGCGATCGCGCGCGAAGCGATAAAAACCGGCAGCGAGAATTTTTACCTTGACATCACCCACAAGCCCGCCGATTTTCTGCGCGACCGCTTTCCGCTGATTTCTTCAAGGTGTCTTGAAGAGGGTATCGACATCACCAAGGACAAGATCCCCGTGTTCCCCTGTCAGCATTACCTGATGGGCGGAATCGATGTTGACCTTTGCTCGCAGACCTCTATAGCGGGGCTTTACGCCGCCGGAGAGTGTTCTCACACGGGCGTTCACGGGGCAAACAGACTGGCGAGCAACTCGCTTTTGGAGGCTCTTGTATTTTCAAGAAGCGCGGCGCAGCACATCACATACAAGCTCAATAAATACGGCAGAAAACCGCTCGGGCTCGAGCCGGCTCACCGCCCGATCACGGGCAAGCCGATGCCAAAGGGCTTCCGCTCAAGGGTGCGCGAAATAATGCAGGACACTTATTTTGTGCTGCCTAAGCCCGAAAAATACGCGGAGAGCTACAAGGAGATCGAAGAGATCATCAAGCAGCTTTTCAGCGAGAGCTACGAGATCAGCTCAGACCTGGTCGAGGCAAAAAGCATAGCCGTATGCGCGAGCATAATTCTGGACGAAGTTCGGGAGGGAAACAATGATTAACAGCGTTTATATTGACGATATAATTAAAACCGCGCTGCTCGAGGACATCAATTACCTCGACTGCGCAACCGACTACCTGATCGACGACGAGCAGGAAAACGATAAACATCGCTCTCAGGGTTTTTGAGATTTTACAGCCGAACGGCTTTGAGGCCGAGGTATATAAAAACGACGGCGACACGCTCAGAAAGGACGACATCATCGCCGAGATCCACGGCAAAACAAAGGCGTTATTAAAGGGCGAGCGCACCGCGCTCAACCTGCTCCAGCATATGAGCGGCATCGCCACGGCAACCGCAAAGGCGGTCAAAATAATAGAAGGTACGAACGCTTCTATCGCCGATACTCGCAAGACCCTGCCGGGGCTCAGACCTCTGCAAAAGTACGCGGTAACGGTCGGCGGAGGCAAAAACCACCGCTACAACCTGTCGGACGCGGCCATGCTGAAGGATAACCACATCGACGCGGGCGGCGGTATTGCCAACGCGACAGCCAAGCTCAAAAAGAAGCTCGGCCATATGACAAAAATAGAGCTCGAGGTCAGAAACCTTGACGAGCTCGGTCAGGCGCTCGAGGCAGGCGTTGACGTTATTATGCTCGACAATATGAGTACCGAAACGATGCGCGACGCGGTCGCTATCACCAACGGCAGGGCGCTGCTTGAGGCGAGCGGAGGTATCACAGACGAAAGGCTCCGCGAGATCGCCGAAACGGGCGTTGACATTATCTCTATGGGCGCGCTCACACATTCGGTCACGGCGTTTGATATTTCGCTTAAAATCTGCGATTAACATATAAAAAACGGAGGTAATATTTATGGTTAAAATCGGAATCTTAGGTTACGGCAACCTCGGCAGAGGCGTTGAGGCAGCCATCAAAAAGAACAGTGATATGGAGCTCGTCGCGGTATACACAAGGCGCGATCCCTCTACGCTGACAATCAAAACTCAGGGCGCTGCGGTAAAGAGCACCGCCGACCTTGATACAGGCAAAGAAGATATCGACGTTCTTGTTATCTGCGGCGGCAGCGCGACCGACCTGCCGGAGATGACTCCCAAGTACGCCGCTATGTATAATGTTATCGACTCGTTCGATACCCACGCGAATATCCCGACCCACTTTGCGAACGTTGACAAGGCTTCAAAATCCGCCGGCAAGATCGGTATAATCTCCTGCGGATGGGATCCGGGAATGTTCTCGCTCAACAGAGTTTACGCCGAGTCGGTAATGCCCGACGGTCAGGCTTACACATTCTGGGGCAAGGGCGTCAGCCAAGGTCATTCTGACGCGGTCAGAAGGATCGACGGCGTTAAGGACTGCCGTCAGTACACCGTGCCCGTTCCCGAGGCTCTTGACAGAGTGAGAAGCGGCGAGAACCCCGAGCTTACAACGCGCGAAAAGCACACAAGGGTTTGCTATGTAGTTGCCGAGGACGGCGCTGACCTTGCAAGGATAGAAAACGAGATCAAGACGATGCCCAACTACTTTGCGGACTACGACACCACCGTAAACTTCATCACCGAGGAAGAAATGAAGCGCGACCACAGCGGTCTCCCCCACGGCGGTTCGGTCATTTATTCGGGCACATCGAGCGAAGGTCAAAAGCACGTTATCGAGTACAGCCTAAATCTTGACTCTAACCCCGAGTTCACCGGTTCTGTGCTTATCGCGTACGCGCGCGCAGCGTTCAGACTCTTTAACGAGGGCAAGTGCGGCGCAATGACCGTGCTCGACATAGCTCCCGCGTACCTCAGCGCAAAATCAGGCGAGGAGCTCAGAGCGCATTGTTTGTAATTTACAATTAACGATTTACAATTAACAGTTATGGGCGGGCTCTGCCCGCACCCGAAATAAAATACTACGAAAGGAGAAACGCTATGAAATATATGTGCGAGCCCTGCGGCTACATTTATGACCCCGCAGAGGGCGATCCCGACGGCGGTATCGCTCCCGGCAGTATCGCTCCCGGCACAGCGTTCGAGGATATCCCCGACGATTGGTGCTGCCCCGTATGCGGCGTAGGCAAAGATGACTTTGTCCCTTATGAGGATTGATTTGCAAATCAAGGACCTGCTTCGTGCTTGAAGCAGGTCCATTTTTTACGCTTCTGCAATTGCATGCAATTGCATACAAATGCAGGTAAGAGAAAGAAGAAGAGAAAGAATAAAAGAAAGATAAAGATAAATATAAAGATAAATACAAAGATAAAGAGAAAGAGAAAAAGGAACAGGAGCCGAAAAAGCTCCTGTTCTCTCTCTGCTATCTTTTGCTGTCTATAGTATTCTTCATCTGCTTGAACGACACGCCGTATTTTAGCGCGATATCCTTTGCGTAGCTGACTCCCTGCGGAGGAAGCAGGCTGACTTTAAAGCTGCGCTCGCCGTCGTGGACGCCCGTTACAAGGCTCGCCGCCCTGCTCTTGCCGTCTACCGAATCATTTATCTCGTCACAGCTCCGCGCAAGGTCGTGCATATGGGTGTTGAAAATCGCCCTCGCGCCGAGGTAACGCATCGCGCTCACCACGTCCTTGGCGATAAACAAGCCCTCGGTAACGCTGGTAGTCGCTAAGCTCTCGTTTAGCAGCATTATGCTGCGCTCGGTCGCCATATCAAAGATCTCCGCGAGTCGCTTGCTCTCCTCGCCCAGTCTGCCGAGGTCAACGGTGTCGTTCTCATCCGCGGGAAAGTGGGTAAAGATATTGTCGCACGGACTGATCTCAGCGTATGAGGCAGGCACATAGATTCCGAGCTGACCGAGCAGCATCGCCAAGCCCCACGCTTGGGTAAAGATGGTCTTGCCGCCGCGGTTGGGGCCCGTCAGTATAAATATCCTGTGCTCATCGTTAAAATCTATACCGTTCGTAATGATGTTTATATCCTCGCCTTTTACTTTATTAATAACGAGTTTAAGATTGTATAATTCTTTAAAAGAACAATCGCGTTTGTCTGTGTCAAGGATAACGGGCTTGCAGACGGGCATTCCCACAGCCTTGATTTTGTCGATAAGCTCCGCCCATCTTACATAAAAGAGAATCTCGGGCATCAGCTTTATCAATGTGTAACCGCTCATATTGACGTAGCGCCTGAGCGTGGATTTTATCTCGGAACAGGTGCGCTTGAGTATTTCGCTCACGGGCTTTTTTATCGCCTCGGAGAGCGGGTCGTCGCCTGTCGCGGCGCCGCCTTCGACACCTATACCCAAGTACGCCGCAGGGGTACGGTTTATCTCTACGGGCTTTGTATTTTTCCGCTCGTTCGCGGGGTGGAACTGCTTAAAGCCGGTAACGTCCGTTCCGTCGTGCAGCTCGTTCTTTTGGCTCGCAAAATTCATAAACCGCTTCATCAGTCCGGCGTCGGTGAATTTCTCGTTATTCAAAGAGAGCACGCCTGCTGTCCTCGGGCGCAGAAAAGCGTCGAGGTTAACACCGATCGTGATACTCTTAAGGCAGCGCGCCTTTGCGAGCGTTTCGTCAATATCCTGCTTGAGCTCGTCAAATCCGCTTTCGCGCTCGATGTCGATAACCATCTGTTTTAATGCAAGAAGCCCATCGGATTGGATATCGATCCTCGAGAGCGTGTCCTTTATCATCCTGATACAAGTTACATAATCGTCGATCTCCCGAACACGGTTGATAAGCGACCAAAGCTGAGACGCCTCCTGATCCTTTTGGAACCGCTCCAAATCGCGCAGATCGGCAAGCTTTAACGTAAGCTCGATCATAGCTACTCTAAGCTTGGGGAATTTCAGAAAATCCTCGAACACATCGCAGCGATAACGGATGACCTCGGGATCGTCGGTAATTTTTTTCATTGCTGAGCAAATCAGCTCGCGCTCACTTTTTTTGTCAGTCAGCGCGTCAACAATAAAGTCTATCGAAAGATCGTTGACCGCCTCATCGGTCAGCGTTTTGTTATCTCTTTGAGCCCCCTGCGGGTACATCAGGCTGAAATCCATAGCTTTCCCTCACTTTTTTCTAATGACTTTATTATACAACCGAAACGGCTGTTTTTCAATCATTTTTTCAGCTAAACCCAAATCAAAAAAACATCATTTGTATATATGCATAAAAAGTAGATCAAAAATATGTTTAGTTTTAATAGTGATTTGCAAATCAAAATATGTTAGAATAAAGGTGACCTATTTATTTTGAAAGGAACGTGATTTATGAAAAGTAAAAAAATCATATCTGTGAGCTCCATTGTCCTCGCGGTTTTGATGATCGCGGCAGCTCTCAGCGGATGCTCAGGCGCAAGCTCTGCGCTCAAGGATACCAAGGAGAAAGCAACAAAAGTCATCTCGGATTACAATTCCAAGTTCAACTCCACACAGCTTGATTTTGCCAACGAAGCATTTGCAAAGGGCGAAAACGCGGCAAAAGCCTTCAAGCCCGGTCTTTCTGATGCGGAATTGGAAAAAATCGCAAAGGATAACGGACTCACAAGCATAACCGTTTCCGACGCTAAAGGCAATATCGTTGCGTGCTATCCCAAGGACGCCGAAAAAGGTAAGCTCAAAGACACAAAGGATAAAGTGGGATTTACAAAAATTGCCAAGGGCATCACCGAAAAAATGATGAACGATGATCCTCCTTACAACGCAGAAACCAAAACCTACGCTATTCTCGCCGGAGTTAAGAGAGTTGACGCCGACGGCGCAGTTGTTGTAGGCTTTGACTCCGCGGATTATGCTAAGGTTTCGGGTATCAACCTTGCGGATGAGTGCGGCGACAACACTGTTGTAATCAAGGACGACAAGGTTATCAGCTCAAATATCGACGGGATCGAGCTCGACAAAACCCTCGAGGACATCGGTATTTCCAAGGACGATTTGAAGAAGGACAGCTTTACATTCAAAGCAGGCGACAAGTCCTACAACGCGGTTGCAACAACATCGGGCGGATTGACCGCAATCTGCGCTTCTCCCGCATAATTTCAAACTAAAAATAAAAACGAGCAGATTCTTGACGGGATCTGCTCGTTTTTATTCGGAAAACTTTATATTTTAAGGAGGAGAGGATTTTTTTGATTTACTATGGTTATAGTATATCACATCGACTATAACAAAATCCTAACAAAAATCATGGTATTTTAAAGTATTTTAATATTTTATTTTAAACCAAAACACAGGAAGCGTTATGCTCCCTGCGTCTTGGTTTGTTGTTTCTTTTTGTTGTTACTTTTTGTTGTTACTTTTTGTTAAGAGGTTATCTATGAAAAATTAGGGGTTAGCAAATTAGTGTTACCAATAGTGCTTGGTAATTGTCGGGAATTCGAGTTCGCCGATATTACAGACTTTTCTTCTCGAATTGCGGTGTCGCCGCCGCGACCAACGTCACGTTGCCGACTTAGCCTGAGTATC
>CADBXH010000125.1 GCA_902798605.1 uncultured Ruminococcus sp.
TCCCTCGTGGCTGAGGTGCCAGAGGTTTTTATCCTTTGAATAGTTTGTCTCTCTGTTTATCTTGAGCGGAATGTTCTTTTCTTCCGCGTAAGCGATCTCGTCCTCACGGGATTTGAACTCCCAAGTTCTCCAGGGAGCGATGATCTTCATATCGGGAGCGTAAGCCTTGATGGCGAGCTCAAAACGAACCTGGTCGTTGCCCTTGCCCGTGCAGCCGTGGCAGATAGCGTCAGCGCCCTCGGCCTTTGCGATCTCTACAAGTCTTTTTGCGATGATGGGGCGTGCAAAGGATGTGCCGAGAAGGTACTTGCCCTCATAAACCGCGCCCGCCTTAACGGTCGGGAAAACATACTCCTCAACGAAAACCTTGTTAAGATCTTCAACATAAAGCTTTGAAGCGCCTGTCTTGATAGCTTTTTCTTCAAGACCGTCAAGCTCTGTGCCCTGACCGACGTTGCCGGACACCGCGATAACCTCGCAGTTGTTATAGTTTTCTTTGAGCCAGGGGATGATTATGGACGTGTCAAGACCGCCCGAATATGCTAATACTACTTTTTTGATGTCAGCCATTTTGATTACCTCCGTAAAATTTTAGCACTTGCACAAATTTTGGCGGTTATTTGGCGTAAATTAGCCAAATACGCATAACTTACGGTATGATTCTATCCGATTTTCAGCATTTTAGGGGTGATTTATTTTTGTATATCGAAAATAAATATACATTTCTTTTGATTAAATATACATTAAAATGAATATTTTACCGCTTATCGCGCCTAATATTGAATATTATTTAAATTTCTGCTATAATAGTATCGGATTTATTTGCATATAAATGACTAAAGGAGATTTTGCTATGTCTGATTTTATTAAAATTACCCCCGAAGAGATCGCGGACAACCCGTTCAAGCTTATCGGCAAGGACTGGGGACTCGTCACCGCCGGAACAAAGGACGGCTTTAACACGATGACTGTCAGCTGGGGCGGCGTCGGAATTATGTGGAACAAGCCCGTGGCTTATACCTTTATCCGCCCGCAGAGGTACACCTTTGAGTTTTTGGAGGATAACGAATACTTCACCCTCAGCTTTTACGGCGAGGAATACCGCAAGGCTCTGAGCTTTTGCGGAAGCAAGAGCGGCCGCGACTATGACAAGCCCGCCGAGACAGGGCTGACCGTTGCCTATACCGAGGGCGGCGTTCCGTATTTTGAGCAGGCAAGGCTCGTGCTCGTCTGCAAAAAGCTTTACGCTCAGGATCTTAACAAGGACAGCGTAATAGACGCCGACGCCGTGCTCAAAAACTACGGCGCGGACGACTGGCACAGAATGTATGTGAGCGAAATCGTTGAAGTCCTTAAAAAGAACGACTGATAAAACGCAAAAATCACTGTTTTTTTAACAATATTATATGTTTTTTCGCTCTAAATCAGTTGATTTGTCAACGGAACTATGGTATAATATAGTTTGGTGAATAAGAACTATCAAATCGGAAAGGGTGTGAACGTATGGAAAACACCACATGGAATTATTCGGATAACACTCCGGTGATCGACGGTCTTGCCGACAAAATGGTGTCGCATTCCGTGATCGACTCGGGTCTGTTCAGTAAATACAACGTAAAAAGAGGCTTGCGCGACATTGACGGCAAGGGCGTTTTGACCGGTCTGACCGATATCTCAACGATCAAGCAAAACAAGATGGTCGACGGCAAGCTCGTACCCTGCGACGGCGAGCTTTATTACAGAGGCTACAATGTACGGGATATAATCAAGGGGATCCGGGCGGATAACCGCTTTGGCTTTGAGGAAGTCGTATATCTTCTTTTGTTCGGCGAGATGCCCACAAAGGACGAGCTCAAAAACTTCAAGTCGCTTCTTGTTCAGTACAGAACGCTTCCCCAGCACTTTGTACGCGACGTAATATTAAAGGCTCCGAGCGAGGATATGATGAACTCCATCGCGCGCAGCGTGCTCACTCTGTTTTGCTATGATAAAAACCCGAACGACACCTCGCTCAACAACGTTCTGAGGCAGTCGATACAGCTTATCTCGGTATTCCCGATGCTCACGGTTTACGGCTATCACGCGTATAACCACTATCTGCGCGACAAGAGCCTTTACATCCACCTGCCTGAGCCCAGTATGTCAACGGCAGAGGTCATTTTGTCGCTGCTCCGTCCCGACAGGCAGTACACCGACCTCGAGGCAAAGGTGCTCGATATGGCGCTGATACTCCATATGGAGCACGGCGGCGGTAACAACTCTACATTTACCACTCACGTTGTTACCTCATCGGGAACAGATACATACTCGGCGATCGCCGCGGCGCTTTCTTCGCTGAAAGGCCCCAAGCACGGCGGCGCGAACGTTAAGGTTTACGAGATGTTCGAGGATCTTAAAGAAAACATCACCGACTGGGAGGACGATGAGCAGATCGAGCATTACCTCGAAATGCTGCTTGACAAGCAGGCGTTTGACCGCAAGGGCTTGATCTACGGTATGGGTCACGCGGTATACACTATCTCCGACCCGAGGCAGAGGATCCTCAAGGGCGCCGTTCAGGAGCTTGCCGAGGTCGAGGGCTTCAGCGACGAATTCAAGCTCTATGAGCGCGTAGAAAGGCTCGCTCCCCAAGTCATCGGCAGAAAGAGGAAGATCTATAAGGGCGTTGCGTCTAACGTTGACTTTTACAGCGGTCTGCTTTACAGTATGCTCGACATTCCCTGCGAGCTCTATACTCCGCTGTTCGCCACCGCGCGTATCGCGGGCTGGAGCGCTCACAGACTCGAGGAGCTTGTAAACACCGGCAAGATCATCCGCCCGGCGTATATGAGTATCTCTGATGAAAAGGAATACAGAAACCTCAACGAAAGATAAAATAAAAATGTAGGGGCGAGCATTGCTCGCCCGCTTTTTTTCACACTTCAACAATTATTCGGGCGCGCAACGCACGCCCCTGCAAGATAAGGATTTTTAAAATGACTATTGTAAAAAGGCAAATGCAGCTCCACCACGCCGTGAGCGTTATCGGCGGATTTTGGGGCGGCTACACGGTTTTTAATCATATGGATATTTTCGCGAACGCGCAGACGGGCAACCTGATAAAGCTCATTATCGGGCTTTGCCGCTTTGAGTTTGAGAGCGTTATGTATATGGCGGCGTATTTTGCGCTGTATTTTCTCGGCAACGCGTTTTATGCCGTCGCGCGGAAAAAGCTCAAAACAAGTATGAAGATCGTCAGCTTTATTGTTTCGTCGCTCGGGATAATCGCGACGGGTCTTTTGTGCTTTACTGGCAACAGCCTGTGGATAGTTATGCCGATATTCTTTATCGCGCCGATCCAGTGGAACGCGTTCAAGACCGCGGGCGGCAACTCGAGCTCGACGATATTTTCATCAAACAACGTCCGCCAAGCGGTGGTTTTGCTGACAAAATACATAATGGACAAGGACAAAAAGGATCTGCGCAACGCTAAATTCTACTGGGCAACGCTCCTGTGCTTTCATATCGGCGTAGCGGCAAGCGTTATTTTGAGCCTGCCGTTTGGCATCCACAGCATATGGTTCTGCCTGATTTTTGTAGGAATAGCCGTGGTTTTTTATTACCGCTATCAGACAGCAAAGATAAAAGCGTTTACATAAAAAAACTGTCATCCTGAGCTTTAGCGAAGGATCTCATAGTGCTTCAACCAACGTCGGCAATTGAGATATGAGATTCTTCGGCAAGCCTCAGAATGACAGCGATTTTAAAGCCTCCCCTATCGCTTGTTATAGGGGAGGTGTCAGCTCTGCTGACGGAGGGGTTTTGGTTTGAATTACCGCGAGTTATGACTTGATAACGGAAAACGCGGCACAAACGCAAGCTCCGACCCCTCAGTCGCAAACGCGACAGCTCCCCTAAAGCACTATCGTGCGTCAGGGGAGCCTTTTTTTATTCGTTTTTACTTACATCAATAATCAATACCTGCGTTTTCGCACCTTGTATAAAAATCTTGTGTATACATACCGAGATATGATTCTTCATCAAGCGCGACCTGTGTGGTTACTCCGAGCTTGGGACAAATATCAAAGTTTATCAAATGTGATTTTATGTATTCTTCCGATTCATGGGATTGTACCTTTGACATAAAGCTAACATACGGCGCGAACTCTGTAACCTTACCTGCGCAGTACTTTTGAATTTCTACCGCGTCTAAAGAATCAACCCAGTTGTCGCCGTTTACATCTGAGGCACTTTTTTGAGGGTTGGTATAACGTCTGCGACTTAAAGTTGATTGAACGCTTTTTTTCTGAATATACACAGAGTCGAGTATATCAACATTCCCGTCACGGTTAACGTCCCCCATCATATTATACTTGTCCGACATAGGGTTGTACACGTAGAGCATTTCGTAAAAACGCTTTGTTATTTCTGTCAGTTGCTCATCGGTGTATAAGTAAAGGGCTCTTTCATCATATCCGCCTGTGTCTTCGTTATAATCCTGATAATAACGGTCTATTCCCTGATTGTCATCAAGCGCGGTTTTAAGATTGGCGATCGTGTTTTGAAATTCGTTCCATTCGTTTTCCGGGAAATAAACATTTTGAAGCTTTGAGGCTTTTTCATAGGATTTCCAAGCGTAGTTTTGCAATAATTTCAAATTATACAGTGTGTTCTTGGCGGTTTCATAAGCGGAAAGGTAGTCTTCCGAGGTCGACGACTCGTTATTTAACACTTCTTTTGCATTAAGGTATTCCTTATAAAACTTATTATCGTCATATATCTCCGGTCTTCCAAATGACTTGAAAAACGAGCTATAGTAAGACACAAATATCTCAAGCCTTCTTTTGTTTACGTCCGTTGTTTCTGTTGCCGAAACGCTGTATGCCGCGCAGGACACAACGGTAATAACGGCAAGTATTATTGATATTACTCTTTTCATATTAATCATCCATTCTTTTTTGAATATATTTTTTATAGAATCATACGCAGATTCTATTTCTTCAACTTAATTTTACCATACCTGTTTTTGTATGTACACCATACATTGTGTAGAATTTTTGCTCTGTTTTTTTTGAGCAGGGTGCACAATTATCACCGGGGTCGGTAACTCTCAAAATACCCCTCTATTAATAAAACGCTTTAAATACCCGTTTTGGTTACATTTTTTTTGAAATTTTTTTGCGGGGGTAACACAAGCTTTCAATAATATTGTAGGGGAGCACCTATGTGAAATTCCCCTATCAGGGCAATGTCGTCAACTTAAGAAATAATCGCATACTTTTCCTTGCCATTGTAGGGGAGCACCCGCGTGTGCTCCCGAGGGCACACATGGGTCCGCCCCTACGAAAAACCTTAAGTTGACGACATTGCCTATCAGGGGAAATGTCGCGCAAGCGACAAAAGGGTTGCCGTCCGGCTACGGGCTCCCGAGAGCGTTCAACCAAAATTTGAAGTCCTATCAAGTTTTTCTGCGTGGACAAACGATGGTTCTTGCGGGCGGACACACAGGTCCGCCCCTACGAAAAAAATAATGCGTTACGCACGCCGCGCCACCTCCCCCAAAGCTAAAGCGTTGGGGGAGGCTTTAAATTTAACGGTAAGGTTTATTGTCGGGAATAAAATTTTTATATATCACAAAGTTATCTTCTCGAATTGTGGTGTCGCCACCGCGACGGGGAGGCTTTAAAAAATTTAAACGGCAGCCTTATCGGCTGCCGTAATTAAACTCTAAACTCTTAACTCTACTCTTTAAGCTTATTGAGCTTTTCTATTTGCTTTGCACGCTTGTAACGGTAGAGGATATTGTCCGCCCACTCGCGGTCGATTTTTATAAAACCCTTCAGCTTTTTGTCCTTTACGGCAAAGCTGTCGACAATCTCCTTTGACTTGCCGTATATCTCGAGCCTTGCGGTCTGAACATACGGCGCTCTGTCCTCGCCGGTAAAGTATGTAAAGCCCATCGTGTTGCTCTCGCGGTCGTACATTGAGAGGTAACCTTCCTCTACGGCGACGCCGCCGAGCTTTTTGGAAACCGTCTGGCTGATTGCGACCTTTGTTAGCTCTACCGCCATATCGTCAAGGCGGGATTCAAAGATAAAAATCTTCTCCTTGAACGAGTTGAAGTCGGACACCACGCGCTTGCTGATGTTGCGGAGG
>CADBXH010000126.1 GCA_902798605.1 uncultured Ruminococcus sp.
CAATGTTTCAAACGGAAGCTACACATATATGACCGTCAGCAAAAAACGCGGTTATGAAGGCATAAAATCCACGGGTGTCCTTCCTGATTATCACGGGATACAATCCTGTCGATATGAACACCTTTGAAATAAAAAGCTCGGATGAGAGCGTTCTGACGGTGAAGTCCGTCGGTCAGGAAATCAGGAATGACGGTTTCCATTATCTGACGATCGATTTGGAGGGCAAAAGCGGCGGAAGCGCCTCTATCAGTTTGTCGTATGTTCTTGAAGAGGAAGAACCCGTAGAGAAGATCAATAGTGAATCTGAGTTTTACGTTTTGCCCACGGGAATGGTCTACAATATCACCGGAAAAAGCTTTGCGGCGGCAAAATTTGTGATCCCGCTCTTTTTGCTGATCGTTCTGCTGACGCTTGGAGTGCTGACAGTCACCTTTATCGGAAAGCTGCGGCACGGCGGCTTTTCCTATTCCATGGTCTTTATCGGCGGCGTGATTCTGTTTTTGCTGGTTTCGTTTATCGTGATCATGCTTGATTATCCGTATTGGGGCTTTGAAAACAATTTGATCAGCTTTACCGATTTGCCGCTGCAGCTCATCAACTGCGGAAAAATGTTTCTGAGTATCACGAGAATGCCGATGTTCCTGCTTGCGGCTTCTCTTGCGGTCAGCAATATTTGGCTGATAAAAATGGAGGGTTTTCGCATCCAGAATGCGCTCGGTATCCTGATGGGCGCGCTGTATATCGGCGGTTATTTTGCCGAAAACCTCACTAACAGTTTCCTCGGCGCGGACAGTCAGACTGTGTTTTACATACTTTTGACCGTGAACCTCGGGGTGACATTTCTGCTCTGCTACTTTGAGTGTATGCTGATCTCCACGATGTTCTGCGCGGTCGCTGCCACGCGATACAAGCCCGAGCCGGAGTTGGATTATATCATCATCCTCGGCTGCGCTATTAGACGCGACGGAACCCCAACTCCGCTGCTCAAAGGCAGGATCATGCGCGCGTTTGACTTTGAAAAGGCGCAGTATGAAAAGACCGGAAAGCACGCGAAATTTGTGCCCTCCGGCGGTCAGGGCAGCGATGAGGTTATCAGCGAAGCCGAGAGCATGAAGCGCTGTCTTATTGAGCTCGGTGTTCCCGACGAAAGGATAGTCAAGGAGGACAAATCCGTCAACACCTATCAGAACATGGCGTTTTCTAAACAGGTGATCGAGCGCGACTGCGGTTCGGAAAGCTGCAATATCGGCTTTTCCACAACGAATTATCATGTGTTCCGCGGCTACACCTTGGCGGAGAAGCTTGGCATGACGGTAAAGGGGCTTTCGGCAAAAACGAAGCTTTACTTCTTCCCGAACGCCTTTATCCGCGAGTTTATCGGTTTGCTCTGGGAGAAAAAGCTTCTGCATATCCTGTACGCAACGCTGATAACGGCGGCGATGATCCTGATGTTCCTGCTTCTCTTTTAATTTCGGCTACAATTCACCCCCGATTTGTCAGTTTGGCTACACTTCACCCCCGATCTGTTAATTAGGCTACAGACCGGGGGTGTTTTGCATATAGGCAAGGGCGATTTTTTCTGTTATGATATAGCCACAGTCAAGATAACGACACGGAAAAAACCATAAAGGAGAAATCACCATGAAAAAGAACAACATCAAAACAAAAATCATAGCAGGCATTCTTTCGGCAATCACCGTTTGCTCCGTCAGCTCGCTAGCCATGACCTCCGCTTCGGCGGCCGTCACCACAGACGCGCCGGTATCCTCCGGCATCGCGGTCAGCATCGCCAAGACCGTCTTCGGACACGTCGGCAAGACCCTGCTCAACACCACCAGCAATAAGCTCGCCAATATGGCAATCGGCCCCGTGTTCAACCTGATCTTCGGCACAGACGCAGGTCCCTCCAATCAGGATGTCATCGACGACGTCAACAAGCAGGCGGAGGAAATCAAAGCGCAGGTCAGCGCGGTGCTCGGCGAGGTGCAGGCGCTCTCCGAAAACGCCAACAAGTATCACAGCGAAGAGATGCGTCAGCTGCAATCGATCGATTCCAACATCAGCACGATGGAATTCAGAAAGCAAACCGACAAGATCGCGGAGGATTACGCCAATGTCTTAAAGCGCATCAATCAGAACAAGAACAACTTCACCTGCGACGGCATGGGCAAGCTCAACAACACCACCTACAAGGCGTACAAAGAGATCATCAGCGATCCCATGTGCAACATCAGCACCCTGCAGGCGGATTTCGACGCGATGCTCAGCTTCCTCAAGGGCGAGCGCAGCTCCAACAACCACGAGAACGGCTACGCGCAGCTCACCTCCTATCTGCTCGACAGAGTGGCAGCCGCTGACAAAAACGAGCACAGCTACACCAAAACGCCTGACTACCACCAAGTCATCAAAGGCATCAACAACGAGATCACCTCGATGGAGGAGCATGCGATCCTCGACTTCTTCGCGATCAACGTTCTCAACAATATGTCCAAAAAGGTGAAGGAGTATGAGATCGACAACAACATCATCACCGTCAATGAAGACGAAGCGCCCTTTGCCAAGTACGAGAACACAGCATCCGAAATGCTCCAAAGTCTCCGCACGATGGACGACATCTTCAACAAGGTCATCAATGACAACAACAACAAGACTTTCAACATTGCGCCCTACACGCTGACCACCACCAACCTCAATCACTACACCGCCCAAAAGGGCTGCAGAAGCTTTATCGACGCGTGGTCGCAGGGTATCGACTCGGGCTGCGATTTCAAAATCAGCTCCAACGGCAGATTGATCACCGTAACGGCAGACGCGAAGAAGGGCTACAAGCTCGACGATAACGTAAAAGGCATCAACGCGAGCGGCGGCTTTGAGGTTCCCGAGCGCAGAAAGGTCGAGCTTACCCTCGGCACCGGCTGCTGGAGCGCAGGCACCTTTGACTCCTCCGCAAAGCGCGACCTTAACACCTTCTCGGTTTCCTCCGATTCGAACTTCACACTGACCTATACCAACGTCAGGGGAGGATGCCACGCGATCAATGTTCCCGACAGCGCCAAGAACGCAACGGTATACTTTAACCGCGGCACCGTATACTCCACATCCGGCGCGGCTCTCTATGTAAGCAAAGGAGCCGATAACACCCGTATAACTGCCATCGGCGACTATAATTATGACTGCGCGGGCGGGATCGAGATCAAAAACAGCCATACAACAACAGGCTATATCATCTTCAATAAAATCGATCCCCCGAGCGATCAGCCCGACTGGTACACCTGATCCTTCAAAATGCGAAAATAATTTAATAATATAGTAAAAAAGCGTGACTATTTTTCTAAATAAGAATTATTTGTCACGCTTTTGTTACGAGTGATATGTTATAATAAAATGGATAACATTATGCTGCATATCAATTTCCTATGAATAATGCAGCGTTTTCGGGAGGTGAAAGAGTTGATAAAAAACAAATATCTGGCATTTGGTTTATTTGTGGCGTTATTTCTTGACCGTTCACTACTTTTGAGCCTCTCGATGACATTACACAGCACCTCCGAAATACAATGTTCCGTCGGTGTTCAGTAAACTCATTTGCCAATATCCGGGATATTGTTCCCAATTGCCGAACATAACAAAATGAATGTACAATTTTTCTATCAGCATGCTTATCCGATGCATTAGCATTTTTCATATTGATAAGCCATTGTGAATTATTTAGCCCTGAAATATCGATATCATCGGCTTCAATAAATGGGATATCAAATATATCCCTATGAATATAATCAGGTAACGGTCTCATTATCCTGATGTAATCCTTGTTTTTATAAATTGGCAAAATTACATCCTATCCCATAGGATGCAAATGCCTTATTACTTGTCTGAATGTGTTTGTCAAGTAAAAAGTGCATAGAAGGGGCTCCAAAAAGTACATAGGTACTCCAGCACCCTGTTATGTGTAATCACGAGACCCGATTGTGTAGTGCAGGAGCCCCGGTGTTGTATTTTCGGAGCACTTTTACGGCGACCCCGAATTGCACTTTTGGAGCCCCCAAGTTGTATTTTTGAAGCCCCTGAATTGTATTTTTGGCGCCCTTTTTGCAAAAGTGCCTTAAATTCTGCTACTGCCGAAAAATCTTTATTCTCGAAAAGTCCGTTATCAACACTCGTACCAAGGGGCTGGCTCAAAACTTGAAAGAGTTTTGGGTCAGTTTTTTTGCAAAAAATACGAGAGGCTATGAAACCTCTCGCAGTTGGTGTATAATTTAATTACCACAAAAAACAAACAACCAACATAAAGGATTGTACACCAATGAAGATAAATAATCAAGTCATTTCGCTGTTTAATTCAAATTTTTTCATCAAGGAGGACGATATAGTTTTTCTTGTGTTTGAAATATGCAGCAAGCTCAATTACAAAAAACTCATTGATTCATACGCCAAGGAAGGCAGACCGTCTGCACTTCCGATTAATGTCATGTTCATGGTGGTTGTGTATGCATATATTATGGCAGGCAGTTACGCTTCAAATAATATGTATCGAACAATTGACGTCAATTATGTCTGTGAGCTTGAGGGGATCCTGACAGACGGAATGGACAACGGAAGCCCCGATTTTCGTTCAACAGACGAAACGGATTATGTTTCACCGAACGGAGAACAGTTCCGGTTTCCGCCTCCTCAAGCCCTCCCCTCTCTCCTCAACTCACTGTGCACTTTTCTCGCCGACGGGAATGTTCACCCGCTGATTAAATCTGCGGTTGCACAAGCGTATATGACCGTTATACGACCGTTCCCCGAAGGAAATGAACGGCTGGGGCGTATCCTTTCCTGTATGATCCTTCTGCGGTCGGGATACTCTTTTTTCAGCGACGTCAGCCTTTCCG
>CADBXH010000127.1 GCA_902798605.1 uncultured Ruminococcus sp.
CAAGGGACCCGGACACACTGTTCGCTCCGAGTATCAGGTAGGCAAGGGCGTTCCCTGCCTTGTTGCGGTTTATCAGGACGCTACAGGCCAGGCTAAGGAGAAGGCTCTCGCATACGCTCTCGGCATCGGCGGCGCAAGAGCAGGCGTGCTCGAGACAACATTCAGAACAGAGACAGAGACCGACCTCTTTGGTGAGCAGGCTGTTCTTTGCGGCGGCGTTTGCGCTCTTATGCAGGCAGGCTTTGAGACTCTCTGTGAGGCCGGCTACGATCCCAGAAACGCATACTTTGAGTGCATCCACGAGATGAAGCTCATCGTTGACCTTATTTATCAGTCGGGCTTTGCAGGTATGAGATATTCTATCTCCAACACCGCTGAGTACGGCGACTACATCACAGGTCCCAAGATCATCACCGATGATACAAAGAAGGCTATGAAAAAGGTACTTGACGATATCCAGGACGGTTCATTTGCCAAGGAGTTCCTGCTTGATATGTCACCCGCAGGCGGTCAGGCACACTTCCGCGCTATGAGAAAGCTCGCTGCCGAGGCTCCCGCTGAGAAGATCGGTGAGGAAGTAAGAAAGCTCTACAGCTGGTCAGACGAGGATAAGCTTATCAATAACTAATTATAATTGAGTAGGGGCGGACCTGTGTGTCCGCCCGTATTTATAATAAACAGGTGAAATATGGAAAATAATCTTTTGCAGCGCATCAACGAGCTCGCCAAAAAGAAAAAGACCGAGGGCTTGACCCCGGAGGAACAGGCAGAGCAAAAAAAGCTGTATAAAATATATCTCGGCGATATCCGCGCCCAGTTTGACAAAACGCTTGACAACGTCAGCGTAGAGAATAAGGACGGCTCGGTAGTGCCGTTCAAAGAGGCATATAAGAAAAAGAAGTGAGCATTTTGGGTGCTCACTTCTTTTTTCAGTTAAGAGGATTCGCCGTTAAGATTGCGCTGACGCGCAAGTTAAGAGACTTCGCCGTGAATAGTTTTTAGTGTTTTTTTCTTAAAAGTCTCGCCGAGATCAAAACGCAGATAACGCAAACGCCGGTGTCTGCTACTACCGACATCCAGATCGCCGCCAGACCGAAGCACGCCAAGAGGATGACCAAAAGCTTTATTGCAAGCGCAAATATGATGTTGCCCTTGATGGTGCGCATTGTCGCGCGGGCAATCTTTACCGCCGCGGGCAGTTGCTTTAGGTTGCCTGACGAGAGCACAATATCGCTTGATTCTATCGCTGCCTCGCTGCCGAGCCCCATAGCCGCTCCGCAGTCGCTCGCCGCCAGCACGGGCGCGTCGTTTATTCCGTCGCCGACAAAGCATACCGTGTGGCCTTCCGACTTTAGCTCCGCGACTTTTTCGGGCTTTTGGTCGGGAAGAAGCTCGGAATAATATCTGTCGATACCTATCCGCTTCGCGATTTTATGCGCGGCGGATTTTTTGTCGCCCGTGAGCATAACAGTCTTTTGAACGCCGAGCTTTTTGAGCTGAGAAATGACGCTCTTCGATTCCTCTCTGACCGTGTCGCTGAGCTCGATCGCTCCGATGAACTCGTTGTCATAGACGAGGTATACGGCGGGCCTTTCTTTAAGCTCCTCTGGAACGGGCTCGCTTAAAAGCCGGCCGTTTCCGCAGGCGATGATTTTGTTTTTGTATGTAGCCGAGGTACCGCGACCCGCGACCTCTTTGTAATCGCTGAGTCCTTTTGCCTTTGTTTTGGCGCTGTCCTTGATAGCCATAGCGATCGGGTGGACAGAGTATTTTTCGCACGCCGCCGCGAGGGACAAAACCTCGTCCTCGCCGTAGTTGCCGTATGTGTATATTTTGCTGACGGAAAGGTCGCCCTTTGTAAGCGTACCCGTTTTGTCAAAGGCAAAAACATCTGCCTTGGCGAGAGCTTCAAGGTAGTTGCCGCCCTTGATAAGCACGCCGTTTTTGGAAGCCGCGCCGATTCCCGAATAGTAGGAGAGCGGAACCGAGATAACTATCGCGCACGGACACGAAGCGACAAGCACTACGAGCGCGTTATAGACCCACTGCGAAAAGCTTCCGAAGCCAAACAGGGGAGGGAGGATCGCGATCAGCAGCGCGATACCGATAACAACGGGGGTATAGACCGCGGCAAAGCGCGAGATGAACTTTTCCTGATTGCCCTTGTTCGCAGCTGATTCTTCGACCATTTTGAGGATACGCGAGGCGGTGCTTTCGGATGCCTCTTTGGTGGTTTCTATCGTGAGCAGTCCGTCGCCGTTGATCGAGCCGCTGAGCACTTCGCTGAACTCCGCAACGCTCTGCGGCACGCTTTCGCCCGTCAGGGCAGAGGTGTCGATCGTTGAATTGCCGTCGATAATTATGCCGTCAAGCGGAATCCGCTCGTAAGGGCGGACACGGATGATTGAGCCCGTCTTGACTTCCTCGGCAGGGACTTCCGTTTCGATTCCGTCGGCGTAAAGCGTGGCGGTGTCGGGTCTGATCTTGCTGAGTTTTTCAATGCTCCTGCGAGACTTGTCGACCGCGTAGTCCTCGATAAGCTCGCCTATGGTGAACAGCAGCGTTACCATCGCGCCCTCGACATATTCGCCGAGGATAAAGGCGGCGATGACCGCTACCATCATCAAAACAGTCTCTTCTATCCTGAATTTGAACAGGTTTTTTATGCCCTTTACGAACACCTTCCAGCCCGCCAAGAGAGTAGCCGCGGCGCTCAGCCCAAGCACGAGGTAATTCGCGAACGGGGCGTCGATAAAGAGCTCGATGATAAGCGCCGTGATGCCTAAAACAATGCCGACAGCAAGCAAAACCTTTTCGATTTTTCGGGATTTATCTTCGTCATTCGGCTTTTTTGCTTTGTCATAAACGACTACGCCTTCTTCAAGGTCGTCGCAGATCTGCTGTATCTCGGGCAGGGGATTTTCTTTTTCGCTCTCAAAGTTGAGTGATTTTGTCGCAAAGTTCAGGCTGACGTTTTCAAAATCCTCTGTCTCGGCGATCTTCTGCTCGATTTTTTGCGCGCAGTGGGCGCAGTCGATGTTGTCGATCGTGTATGTGTACTTCATAATATCACTCCAAAACGTGGTCAAGTCCCATCTCGATTATCTTTTTAACGTGGTCGTCGTCGAGGGAATAGTAAATTTGCTTGCCGTCGCGGCGGGCGCGGGCGAGCTTGTTGTCGCGCAGGATCCTCAGCTGGTGAGAGATCGTGCTCTGATCCATCCCAAGCTCCTCGGCAATGCTCTGCACGTTCTTTTCGCCCTCGGACAGCGCGTGCATTATCCTCAGCCGCGTTGAGTCGCCGAAGACCTTGAACAGGTCGGCAAGGTCATACAAAACCTCGCTGTCGGGGAGATTCAATTTTTTATCCATAATATCATCCTTAACATTAAACGATTGAACATATGAAAAGATATTCATATGTTAATTTGAGTATAGCATACGGAAAAAGGATTGTCAATAGGTTTTAAAATTTTAAAGCCTCCCCTGACGTGCGGTATCACAAGTTATCCTTAACATTTGTAGGGGAGCACCCATGTGAAATTCCCCTGACAGGGCAATGTCGTCAACTTAAGGTTTTTCGTAGGGGCGGACACATGGGTCCGCCTTTACAATAGGCAAGAAAAACAAGGAGAAAACGGCGAGGACGCCCCCTCAGTCATTTTGCAGGCAAAATGAAAGCTCCCCCGTAACAAGTAACGGAGGAGCCTTTAAATGCTGTTATTTATTTAAGCGCTTCTATCGCGGCTTCGATAAGTCCGATCTTCTCGCGCTCTTTTTCCGCCTGAGCCCTTACCTTGTCGACTACAGCGGCGGGAGCCTTTGATACAAAGCCCTGGTTTTTGAGCTTGCCCTCGCTTTGAGCGAGGCGCTTCTTGACCTGGTCGAGCTCCTTGTTGAGCCTTTGAAGCTCTGCTTCCTTGTCAACCAGCTCATCGAGCGGGATGTAGATCTTCGCGTCGGCGGTTACTGCCGTGACCGCGCCCTCGATGTCGAACGAGTCGGCGACCTCTACCTCGCTTGCCGAGGCGAGCTTTATGATGAACGCCTTACCGGTGTTGAAGGTATTGGCAAACTTTGTGGCGATATAAACCTTTGCCTTGCGCGACGGCGGAACGTTCATCTCGCTGCGGCGGTTACGGATAGCGCGGATGGCTTCCATAACGCGGATCATCTCGGTCTCTTCCTCGGGGAAGTCAAACTCGGGATTGTAGGTCGGATATTCGCTGAGCATTATCGTCTCGCCCTCGTGGGGGATGGTCTGCCAGATCTGCTCGGTTATGTACGGCATAAACGGGTGGAGCAGTCTGAGGATCTGATCGAGCACATAGACGAGCACCTGCTCGGCAGACAAAAAGCTTTCTTCGCCGTCGAAGAACAACCTTGCCTTGACAAACTCGATGTACCAGTCGCAGTAGCAGTCCCAGATGAATTCGTAGACCTTTTGTACCGCGATACCGAGCTCGAATTTTTCGAGATTCTCGTTGACTTCTTTTGCCACATAGTTGAGCAGTGAGAGTATCCACTTGTCCTCGGTATGGAGCACTTCGGGAAGCTCGTTTTTGACCTCGTGGTCGTCGATGTTCATATGAACAAAGCGCGAGGCGTTCCAGAGCTTGTTCGCGAAGTTCGAGCAAGCCTCGATCTTCTTCTCTGAGTAGCGGATATCGTTTCCGGGCGAGTTGCCGGTTACGAGCATAAGCCTGAGCGCGTCCGCGCCGTGCTTTTCAATGACCTCGAGCGGGTCAACGCCGTTGCCGAGTGATTTTGACATCTTTCTGCCGAGCTCATCGCGGACGATTCCGTGGATAAATACGGTGTCAAACGGAACCTCTCCGGTGTGTCGGTGTTTTCAGGCCATCCGAGGGTCGAGAACGGCCAGAGCGCTGAGCTGAACCAGGTGTCAAGGGTGTCCTCGTCCTGAGTCAAATGAGTGCAGCCGCACTTGGGGCATTTTTCGGGAGCTTCTTTTGCTACGACTACCTCGCCGCATTCGTCGCAGTAGTACGCGGGGATCCTGTGACCCCACCAGAGCTGGCGCGAGATACACCAGTCCTTGATGTTCTCCATCCAGTTGAAATATATCTTTTCAAAACGCTCGGGAACAAACCTTGTGTCCTTGTCCTTGACCGCCTTGATAGCGGGCTTTGCGAGCGGTTCCATCCTTACGAACCACTGCTTTGAGACCATCGGCTCGATGGTGGTGTGGCAGCGGTAGCAGGTTCCTACGTCGTGGGTGTGGGGCTTGACCTCTTTGAGCTGACCGAGCGCGGTGAGGTCGTCAACGATAGCCTTTCTCGCGTCCATAGTCGCCATACCTGCGTACTTGCCGCAGTCGAGCACCTCGGGCTCGTTCTCGGCGAGGTTGCCCTTTGTCTTTAGCTCCTCGTAAGCCTTAACGTCCTCGGCTCCGGTCATAAATCCGTCGTAGGTGAATACGCGGACGATCGGCAGACTGCAGCGCTGACCGACCTCGTAGTCGTTCGGGTCGTGGGCGGGTGTGATCTTAACTACGCCCGTACCCTTTTCCATATCGGCGTGCTCGTCGCAGACGATCGGGATGACCTTGTTGAGCAGCGGCAGGATAACGTGGCAGCCGTGCAGGTGCTTATATCTTTCGTCGTCTTTATTTATCGCGACGGCGGTATCGCCGAGCATTGTCTCGGGACGGGTGGTGGCGATCTCCAAAAATTCGCCTGTCTCCTGTACCTTGTAGAGAATGTGCCAGAAATGACCCTGCTGCTCCTCGTACTCGACCTCCGCGTCGGAGATAGAGGTGTTGCAGTGCGGGCACCAGTTTACCATACGGTTTCCGCGGTAGATCTTGCCCTCGTTGTAGAGCTTTACAAAAACCTCTTTTACCGCGTCAGAGCAGCCCTCGTCCATTGTAAAGCGCTCGCGGCTCCAGTCGCAGCTTACGCCCAGCTTGCGCAGCTGAGTTGTGATCCTTCCGCCGTATTCGCGCTTCCAGTCCCAAGCGCGCTCAAGGAATTTTTCGCGTCCCAAATCATCCTTGGAAACGCCTTCCTTGCGCATAGCCTCAACGATCTTCGCCTCGGTAGCGATAGAAGCGTGGTCGGTTCCGGGCAGCCAAAGCGCGGAATAACCCGACATCCTTCTCCAGCGGATAAGGATATCCTGCAATGTCTCGTCAAGCGCGTGGCCGATATGCAGCTGGCCTGTGATGTTCGGCGGCGGCATAACAATAGTATAGGGCTTTTTGTCGGGATCGACCTCCGCGTGAAAGTAGTTTCCTTTTATCCAAAAGTCGTAGATTTTGTCCTCAAATTCGGAGGGCTTGTAATTTTTAGCAAGCTCCTGTGCCATAAAATCACTCCTTAAATTACTTCATAATTAGATATACCCTACTATTATCGCACCTAAAGCCAAGTTTGTCAATAATTTAACGCGAAAAAATAAGGACAGCCAAGGTCGGGTATTGAAAATTCGTGTTGCTGCGAATAAACACATAGGCAACATTGTAGTGGC
>CADBXH010000128.1 GCA_902798605.1 uncultured Ruminococcus sp.
ATGTCGGACGGCGTACCGTGTACGGAACTGACCGTGACCTCATAGCGAAGCTTGCCGTCGGCAGTGTAAGAACCTGTCTTCTGCGTCGTGATATCATAATCCTCATTGATATCCTCCGGCGGAATATGCAGCGTCTGGGTGTTGGTAAAGACAACATCCAGTCCGTCTTGACCGGCGTCGCCGCTCGATCTGATCCAACACCTGCAGCTCAGAATGTTGTTGATCATGTCGGTTCCGCTTGCAGTCGCATCCTTAACAAAATCATCATCGTAAACGATTTCTATTCTGCAATGACCGTCGCCCGTAGGTATGTAATCGTATGTGAACGCCAATTCAAGCTCCGGATACTTGTCCAGCAGATACGCATAGTACGGGCCGCCGCCGGTAAGCTCCTCAGGGATGATCACTTCATTCGGAAGATCATACACGAACTTATTTCCGGCGCTTGTTACTGCGTCGATGTACTCCGTATCGATCTTGAAATGGAACTCAAGTGTCGTCTGATAAAGATTATCTTCGACCTTTGTTGTTCCTGCCGCGGCAATATCTGTTATGTAGTTGTCGAGCGGCACATCTTCGGTCGGCACCGATCTCAGCTGACCGGACGGCGCTTTGCGCGCCTTCGTTTTGGCTTTTTTCGGTTCGCCGGCAAAGCTTGAGGAAGCCGATGTATCGTTTGGATAGGTAAAATGATTTTCGTCGCCGGCAGCGACAACAGGAGTAAGGTATCCGGCAAAGCTTCCCGTCATAAGAATCACGGCAAGGATGAACGCGGCGGCTCTGACAAAGCGCCTTCTGCTGCCCTTAACAGAGCTTATAACAACCTTGATAAATGAGGATAAGCGCAGCTTAACGGTATTGATTAAGTTTTTAAATCGACACATACGCAAGCCCTCCTTTCTTCATGGATTAAACAGTCGTTGCGAGCCCATTGCCTCCCTGTCTGAGGGAGCTGTCACAGAAGGAGAGGGTGACTGAGGATTGCTGAGGGCTGTGACGATCTCAACCGATTCTTATATCATCGTGATACGGTTATGTTATCGGTCTGATCCTTTTTTCTTGTTTATCTTTTTCTGCGTGTCGAGCAGGTAGATTATCGAGAGTGCCAGCAAGCCGGCTGAGGCAATCATGGCGAACAGGAAATACATCTCCATCCTTGTATCGTCGCCGGTCTGGGGATTCTTGTTTTTGTTGTCGGTCGAACCGCCTTTATCACTTGAATCCGTTGGAGTTTCTTTCGGATTGGTAGTCGGTTCATCGCCGCCCTTTTTGGTGTTGACAAAGACGAGGCGTTCGGCGCTGTACTTTTCCTCACCCTTTGAAGCGATCAGAGTCATTTCGAGCCTGCCGTCATTGTCGGTCACATAAAACTTTAAATTGTAAACCGTGTCGTCAAACTCGATATCTCTGTCATCGGGGACTGTTTTAACGGTGTAGTCAAACACGCCCGGGTCGGAAAAATCTATATCAAACCGACCGATCTCGCCGTCTTTCAGCGTTATTTCCGTTTTATCGGGAATCGGACAGTTAACGTTCGGTATTATGGTTACTGTGCCGCCTAGGGTGACCTCCGCCTCGATACCGACCCTGACGGTCTGATAATCATAGGCGTAAGCGGAAAAGCTCAGCAAGCCCGGCACAAGTAAAAATATAATGCAAAATGTAAGTATTTTCTTCATTCTTAAATCCTGTTTATAGTGGTTTCAGTGTGCCGAAAACTATCATTCTATCGTTATTTTCGGCAGATTGGCAGGTTGAAAGCGCGATCAGCTTTGAGCCGGCGTCAACCCCTTGCGGATAATATATAAGTGCGTTTTTCTTCAGATATTCAAGCAGCGATTTATTATCGCTTTCCGGAGGGTCAAAAACGACCTTCTCCGTTGCCTGCGCCTTGCACGCGGCAAAAAACGTGATTTGGTATTCCGTACCGTTTACGACGGTCAATAAGCCTGTTCTGTGTGAGTCAAAGAACGCTTTATCTTTATACTCGTCGAGCGCGCCGAACATAGCTCCGTATTCCATATGATGACCGTAAATCAGCGAGTACGGGTCGCTGAACGTCTTATCGTTTCTGCTGTCGAGAAATATACTGCCCGAGAGCGAGAATTCGCCCTGAGGGTCCTTATTGAGATATTCCGTGTTGTTTTCTCCCTGCATAACAGGGTAGTCTATCCTTGTATCGTCGACCGTGAGCCACGCAACAGCGTCCTCGGACATCTCCCGCAGCTTTTCGGTATTGCCTGATTCAGGCTTGTATTTCAGTATTCCCGAGTCGTTTGCGCCGACGTATACCATATAGGCGTCGATCATAGCGTAAAGGCAAATCAGAAACAGCAGCAGCGAGGCGATCACCACAATAATATTTATGCTTTTGTGGGCAACTATGATGCTTTTGCGTAACATTATCTCACCTGAATTATGCGGTTTTTCCTTAATAGTTTCTCAGGCAGCGGAAATGATCCGGAGGATCTCAAATAAAAAGGATCATATCCGCTGCACTGTTAAAACTACGGATTCGCACAAAAGGGAGCAGTTTCACCTTCAAACTTCCCCTTTATCCGATTTAAGATTCAGCCGTGACAGAATCAACTATCAGCTGAGTTATCAATAATTGCGTCTTTTTCTTCTGCAGATAATGAAGATGATGATTGCGCCGAATACGCAGATACCGATTGCGAAGGGAGCTATTGTCATAATAACGCCGGTCGGGATGATGCCGTTACGGGTATTGGTAAAGGCAACGCTGTGGTCGCTGTCCGTAAGCGTTACTGCGCCCGAGCTATCACCGGAAACCGCTGTGCCGTTGTCGAGGCTGTGAGTAGCAGTGTAGTCCTCGGCGTCCTCGGTAACCGTGCAGACAGCGCCTGCGTTAAGACCGATGACCTGAACGGTGCTGCCGTTTGTAAGGGAGTATTCTCCGGTCGCTGTTCCGTTTGCGCCTACAGTAATAGATGTAGGATTACCCGTTACGTCATTTGTGATGACGCGATATGTACCCGGGTTAGCGCCTGTGATGTTGAGCGTGAAGTCGAATCTCTTGTTCTTATCACCCTGATTACCGGCGATAGTCTTGCTGAAATCGAAGTCATACTGAGTAAGGCTGTTGATGTAGCCCGAGCTCTTATCGTCCGGGTCGGTGGTGTATTTGCCGTCGATACCTATGGTTGTAGCCGCGTCGCGAAGGACATAGCTGTTGGCATGGAGAACATCGTTCTCGTCAGCTACGACGAATACGTCCAGATAACGGGTGGGGTTAGAGTCATAGGTTACGCCGGGCAGATTGCTGTTTGTCTCAGAGATCTCGTATCTGTATACGCCGGGCTTTGTGAAAGAAGTGTCGGGTAAGGTGATAGAGACCGATTTCTGAACATACTTCTTGCCTGTGGTCGGGTTAGAGTGATCAGCGTCTGTCGGAAGACCGGGGAGAGCGCTTGCTGTATCGGCGTTGCTGAAAGTAGCTGTGCCGATAGTACCGCCGCCGGTATCGGATGTAAGGATCTCGATGGTAGATTCGGTCGCGGGGATAGCTGTGCCTCTTCTGATGCTGTAGGTGAAGCTGACGTTCGGGATATTCGCGTCAGAATCAACTACAAGGTTTTTTACGAACGACGTGGAACCGCCGATCGGCGAATAGGTTGTTTCCGCGGATGCGGAGATTGCGGTAGCGCTTATGAGCAGTGCGAAAGCCAAAAGCATTACCATGACTGTTGTGAATCTTCTTTTCATTGTTTTTGCCTCCTTTGGTATAAATCAAAATTTTTTGTGAATTTATCTGCACCCGTTTCCGGGATTGCATTTGTTATTACTTTTGCCGCTAAAAACCTCTGCGGCGCAAGGTGAACAGGAAGGGACCGTCGATATCACTGAGATCGACCGCGCCGAAGCTGCGGCTGTCAAGGGTATCTTCCCTGTAGTCGTTTAATATAAACGCCTTTCCTTCTTCGACTGTGTACGGATAAGTAACGGATGAATTTTCCGCCTTATAGGTCGGATAATATATATCCTCCGACGCGATCGCGTTGTTTACGTACAGCTCGCCTTTTTCGGATATATCTATGACGTTACCGGAAAGCCCGACCACTCTTCCCGCCCGTTTTTTGCCGTCGTTATTGTAGATCACCGCGGCGTTGAGATACGGACGCTGCAGTTTCAGCGTGATTACCAAATCGCCGTCATTTACCGCGGGGTGCATATTGTTCCCGTAGTTGATCGTGATACCGATAACGAAGGCAAGAACCAACCATACCGCAAGGGCGATCGCCGCGATTTTTATCATTAGGTTGATAGCGAGTCGCTTAGTCGATATGGGCTTTGGAGGCTCCTTGTTATTTCCTGCTTTTTCATCAGGTGGTCGTCCCCCGATTTCTTCTTTATTTCTTCTCAATTTCATTATTTTTCCTCGTTTTTTAAAAATGCAATTATTTATTATAATGATAACACAGAAATGACAAAAAGGCAATAGAAATAATAAAAATTTATAAAAAAATTCAAATTGTTGTTATTTTTATATATAAAATCAATATTATGTCCGACAAGATAGCACTTTCCTTGGTTGCTAACAGAAAGTTGATAATCTTCTGAGGTATATTTATGGAAAAGACAACTATCAGCGTAGCGGAACTATCCATGCAAATGCAATGTCGTCAACTTAAGAAATAATCGCATACTTTTCCTTGCCATTGTAGGGGAGCACCCGCGTGTGCTCCCGAGGGCGTTCAATCATACTTTGATGTACATTGCATGCAAATGGGGATTTCGCTGCCGAAAGCGTATGAGCTTGTAAAAAAGCCGGGATTTCCGACCATACGAGTCGGAGCAAGGATTTTGATTCCGGTGGACGCGTTCAACCGGTGGTTGGAAAGTCAAAGTCAAAAAGATTAGTGAAATATCGGAACAAGTTGCATATTTGTGTGCAATTTTTTTCGATTTCATCCTATTAGTGGAGGGGTTTACCCTCAACTACATTTTAGGAGGAATTTTTATCAGTGTTTTATTGAATTATTACGACCCCGAGGAGGTGATAAAAATGAACGATAATTTTATGGAGTTAAAGGAACAGAAGATATGGCTCTGCTGGAACTTCCGCGAGAAAGGCGGAAAGAAAACCAAGGTTCCGATTGCCGCGTCAGGTGAAAAGACGGGCACGGACGAGGCGCACAGCGCGACTTGGGTGACTTTTGACGAGGCAAAAGCTGCCGCAGCCGAGAAGAACTACAGCGGCGTGGGCTTTGTGATCCCCAATGGTTACTTCTTCCTTGACATCGACCATCGGGATATGGACGACCCGTACATCAAAACGATGCTGGAGCGGTTCGGCTCTTACGCCGAAAAATCCGTCAGCGGTGAGGGGTTGCATATCTACGGAAAGTGCGACTTTACGAAAGTTCCGACCGAGGAGAAAAACGGGAAGCTCAAGCTCCACCGCCGCTACTACCAGAAGAACCCCAACAACGGCACCGAGCTGTATATGGGCGGTCTGACAAACCGTTTTGCGGTCTTTACCGAGAACCTTATTCAGGACAAGCCGCTCAAGGATTGCACCAACGCCGTTCTTGTTACGCTCGAAAAGAACATGAAACGGTCGGGTGCCCCGACAGTCAATGCGCCTTTTGAAAAAGCAGCACAACAAAAACATCGGGTTAACGGCGCGTATGAACGCGGGAATAACGGTGAGGTTTTACAGCATAACCCCGGAAGCGCGGATCGGATGCAACGTCACGTTGCCGCAGGAGGGTTTGACGTTATCTGTAAATTACGCAAGCAGAAGAACGGCGAAAAGTTTTGCAAGTTGTTTGATGAGGGTGACTTCTCGGATTACGGCAGCCATAGCGAAGCGGACTTGGCGCTTTGCTCTATGATTGCCTTCCGCGTGGGTGATGATTCCGACGCGATCGACCAAATATTCCGTCAGTCAGCACTCTACCGCGAGAAGTGGGAACGCGAAGATTACCGTGAAGAAACGCTCGCAAAGGGGATCGAGGCTTGTAACGGCGTTTATCACCGTACACTGATGCCGCGTCCCGATTTTATCAGGTTCAACGAAATGACCGGTCAGCCCTATGTGGTTGTTCCCGCGCTCGCTCAGCACGTCAGGGATAATATGAAATACCTTTTGGTGCGCGACAGCGGCAAGCACGGTCTGCTCAAATACGTCTACGAGGGCGGCGTGTACAAGCTCTATGCGGACGAGATGTTCAAGGGCTGCATCAAGCAGTTCGTAGAGGATTACGACCCCGAACTCGTCAAAATCAATCAGATAAACGAAGCCTTCCAGCACATCATCACAGATAGAAATTACATCGGTCAGGATGATTTGAATTCGCGCGAGGATATCATCAATTTTCGCAACGGTCTGCTCATCGTGACGGCGGACAGGCTGGAGCTGATACCGCATACGCCCGACCTCTATTCGACCATTCAGATACCCTGCGACTGGATGGGGGAGCGCCGCGATACGCCCGTTTTCAGCGAATACATCAAGACCCTGACAAAAGGAGATAAGGATACAGCGCGGCTGCTTATGCAGTTTATGGGCGCCTGTCTGTCAAATATAAAAGGCTGGCGAATGAAAAAGAGTCTGTTCCTCGTAGGTGACGGCAATACTGGAAAAAGCCAGCTGAAAAGCTTGGTGGAGAAAATGCTCGGCAAAGGAAACTATACCGGAATAGATTTGTCCGAGATCGAAGCCCGTTTCGGTACAGGCACAATTTACGGAACGAGGCTTGCCGGTTCTTCGGATATGAGTTTTATGACTGTCGGAGAATTAAAAGCGTTTAAACTGCTTACCGGCGGCGACGCTGTGTTTGCGGAGTTCAAAGGTCTGCCGGCTTTTGAATACAAATACAACGGTTTGCTATGGTTTTGTATGAACCGTCTGCCCAAGTTTGGCGGCGACGATGGCAAGTGGGTGTACGACCGTATTATGGTGGTCAACTGCCCAAACGTCATCCCGCCCGAGAAGCAAGACAAAATGCTGCTCGAAAAGATGTATGCGGAGCGCGAGGGAATCATTTATTTGGCGGTGAAGGCCTTGCAAAAAGTCATTAAAAACGGTTATTTCTACGACGAACCCGATACCGTCACACAGGCGAGGGAGAAATATATGAGCGAGAATAACACCGTAATCAGCTTCTTTGAGGAATGTATGACCCGGCGTCTGAGTGACTCCATACGCGATAAGGCAACTACCGGCAAGATATATGAGGTTTACCGTGCGTGGTGTTTCGACAACAACAGAGGCTTCGCGAAAACCGCAAAGGAGTTTCGGGAAACGCTGGCGAATCACCTCAACACAACATTTGAGGAGATGACAAAACGGGTTCACGGCAACCGATATTATACCGATTATACTTTGACTCTCGAAGCCAAGCAACAGTATGCAAGAATATATGGTTATGACGATTCGAACACCGGCGAGGATGATTTTCTCACATAGCTCTCGTGGCAACCGGTGGAAGTTGGTGAAAGATTGGTGGAGGCAATTCAGAGAACTGCCACCACGATAATCCGCATAACCAAGCCGTTTTTAGAGGTTTGGTGGAAGAAGTGGAAGTAAAATGAATTTCTTAGAAAGATTTGAAAAGTTTTGTATGGGGTGTATTAGAGTGGTGTAGTAGAGTGTGGGGTATATAAAAGTATTTATATAGAATTGGAAAAACCTCCACTTCTTCCACCAGCTACTGCCAAAAAGCACCAAACCCGCATAGGATAGCCGATTTCACAAATTGTGTTTGGTGGAGCAGGAAAAAAGTTCTTCCACCAAACAGCCACCTTACTTCCACCAAAATACCGTTATAGCATCAGCAATCCGTGGTTGTTCACGGTTTGTAAATACAAGTACACTGAAAGGGCAATGTCGTCAACTTAAGAAATAATCGCATACTTTTCCTTGCCATTGTAGGGGAGCACCCGCGTGTGCTCCCGAGGGCGTTCAATCATACTTTGACGCGGGCGGACACATGGGTCCGCCCCTACGAAAAACCTTAAGTTGACGACATTGCCCTATGGGGCGGTCTGAATCTCTACGCCTCCGTACACGGGCAACGGCGCGGAGTGTCGCGTGTAAACTCGCATAAGTTTTTATGGGAATAGGACGTTATCTGTCGTGGCTGAGGGTATAGGGAATAGAAAATCTCTGTCGCTCTATCAAAGGGCAACGGCGCGGGGTAATGTACGCAAAAAAGGCGAAATCAAAAGGGTAATAAAACTTGGAGGAAATATGAAAAGACAGGAAATTGAAAAAATCAAACAAATGCGGCTGAATGGGGCAACACCTACCGATATAGCACGAAAACTAAATATGTCGGTCAATACTATAAAATCACACATCCGAAGGCACCCGATCATACCACCGGAACCAAAGTGCTTATGGTGTGGCGTCCCCGTTGTACAGCCGGAAGGACGCAAGCAGAAAAAGTTCTGTTCGGACAGGTGCCGCATGCGGTATTGGAACAACATGTATCATTCATCGACAGCTATTCTAAAAAACCGACCGCGTAAAAATTTTCACTCGTTTTTTCAGGCAAAAATGTAGCAGCCCTGTTTACCGAGATACCGTCTATCTCCGCAAACAGGGCTGTTTTGGGTTTATAATCATCGCGGGCAGAACGTCCAACTCTCAAAAAACTGCATAAATACTAAGGCGTGAAAATGATACAGTACTACAGAATAACAGACCTAGTTGAAATACAGGAAAACAACTAAAAATGAGCTGATAAATGATATCAACTTTGAGGCTTGCAGTTTTTCACCCTTGACCTACCGAATGAAAAGTCAACAGGGATTTGGACAGCAAATATTCTGCATGAGCAGGTGTTTTCTCATCATCAAAAGCAAACAAACCGAAAGTCTGACAGACACAAAGAAAAAAGCCATCCATGAAATACATCATGAATGGCTTGAAAGTGGTGCGCCAACAGGGACTCGAACCCCGGACCGACCGGTTATGAGCCGGTAGCTCTAACCAACTGAGCTATTGGCGCGGATTTAGCTGCAAATGATATTATAGCAGAATTGCGCGATGCTGTCAACATTTAATTCGGGCTGCCGCAAAATTACGGCAGCCCTCTGTTTTATAACCTTATTACATCAACGAGCAGACCAGATCGGTGTACTCCGACGGATTGTCAAGCGGGAGTCCCGCTATGAGGAGCGCCTGAGAGTACAATACCTCGGCGTATTTTTTCGCCTTGTCGATATCGGTTTGGATAAGCGACTCCATATTCTTGACTGCGTCGTGGTTGAGGTTGAGCTCGAGTACGCGCTGAGCCTTCATTCCGCTGTCGGGCTGGACGGCGTTGAAGTACTTCTCCATCTCGAACGAGATACCGCCCTTTGCGGTGAGGCAAACGGGATGAGATACGAGCTTTTTGGACTCGACTACCTCCGCCACTTTATCGCCGAGGGTTTCCTTTACAAAGGTGAGCAGAGCGGTGTTGTCCTTTTTCTCCTCGTCCTTTTCCTCGTCGTTTTCGATACCGAGGTCGTCGTTCGTCGCCGAGCAAAAGCGCTTTTCTTTGTACATCATAAGCGTCTGGAGAGTGAACTCATCGGCATCGTCTGTGCAGTAGAGGATCTCGTAGCCCTTTGAGCGGAGCAGCTCGGTCTGGGGCAGGGCGTCGATCGCCGCGGCATTTTCGCCTGTCGCAAAGTAAATACGCTCCTGACCCTCTTTCATCCTGTCGACGTACTCCGAAAGCGTTACGAGCTTTTTTTCGGTTGAGGAGTAGAACATCAGCAGATCCTGAAGCTCGTCTTTGTGCATACCGTAGTCCGAAACCACGCCGTATTTGAGCTGTCTGCCGAAGGCCGCAAAGAACTTCTCGTAATTCTCGCGGTCGTTTTTAAGCATTGAATTGAGCTCGTTTTTGATCTTTTTCTCGATATTCTGAGCGATAGTTAGCAGGTGACGGTCATGCTGGAGCATCTCTCTTGAGATATTGAGCGACAGATCGGCGGTGTCCACGATACCCTTTACAAAGCGGAAGTACTCGGGCACGAGCTCCTCGCAGTTTTCGGTGATCATAACGCCGCTGGTGTAGAGCTGCAAGCCCTTTTTGTACTCCTTGGAGTAATAATCATACGGAGCTGTTGAGGGGATGTAGAGCAGCGCCTTGTATGTAACAACGCCCTCTACCGATGTGACGATAGTTTTGATGGGCTTGTCCGCCGCCATAAACTTTTCGTTATAAAAGCGATCGTATTCCTCCTGAGTAACGTCCTTTTTTGGGCGCTGCCAGATGGGGATCATACTGTTGAGCG
>CADBXH010000129.1 GCA_902798605.1 uncultured Ruminococcus sp.
CTCAAGGACGGCGTTATCACAAACGACAACAGGATCCAGGCAGCTTTACCCACAATCAAAAAGCTTATCGCAGACGGCGGCAAGGTTATCCTCTGCTCTCACCTCGGCAAGCCCAAAAACGGCCCCGAAGAAAAGTTCAGCCTCGCTCCCGCGGCAGCTCGTCTCTCAGAGCTTCTCGGTCAGGAAGTCGTATTCGCAAACGACGATGAGGTCGTAGGCGAAAACGCAAAGAAGGCTGTTGCCGAAATGAAGGACGGCGACGTTGTACTTCTCCAGAACACACGCTTCAGAAAAGAAGAGACAAAGAACCTTGAGCCCTTCTCGGCTGAGCTCGCTTCACTCGCGGACGTATTCGTAATGGACGCTTTCGGTTCGGCTCACCGCGCTCACTGCTCAACAGCGGGCGTTACAGACCACATCAAGGACACAGCCGTAGGTTATCTTATGCAGAAAGAGATCAACTACCTCGGCAACGCTGTAGAAACTCCCGTTCGTCCCTTCGTTGCTATCCTCGGCGGCGCAAAGGTAGCGGACAAGCTCAACGTTATCTCTAACCTCCTCGAGAAGTGCGACACGCTCATCATCGGCGGCGGTATGGCATACACCTTCCTCAAGGCTCAGGGCAAAGAGGTCGGTAAGTCGCTCGTAGACGACACAAAGATCGACTACTGCAAGGAAATGATCAAAAAGGCTGAGGATCTCGGCAAGCAGCTCCTCCTCCCCGTTGACACAACGATCGCGGCTTCATTCCCCGATCCCATTGACGGACCTATCGACGTAGAGGTTGTTGACGTTGACTCCATCCCGGCTGATATGGAAGGCCTCGACATCGGCGACAAGACTCAGGCTCTCTTTGCAGACGCCGTAAAGAACGCCAAGACCGTTGTTTGGAACGGACCTATGGGCGTATTTGAGAACCCGACCTTAGCTGCCGGTACAATCGCCGTAGCAAAAGCTCTCGCAGAGACAGACGCTACAACTATCATCGGCGGCGGCGACAGCGCGGCTGCTGTTATCCAGCTCGGTTTTGCCGATAAGATGAGCCACATCTCAACAGGCGGCGGCGCTTCTCTCGAATACCTTGAGGGCAAGACCCTCCCGGGCATCGCGGTCATCGCGGATAAATGATTTAAGCAACGTTTCCCGGCAATTCGTAGGGGCGGACCCATGTGTCCGCCCGCTATAAGCCAAACGTTTGTAAAAAACGGGCGGACACACGGGTCCGCCCCTACATTGATAATCAACACAACACAGTTATATTATTCTTGAAAGGAATTATGATTATGGATAAAGCTAAAAGAAAAGCTATCATCGCGGGCAACTGGAAGATGAACAAAACTCCCAGCGAGGCTACCGCTTTACTTAACGCGATCACTCCCCTCGTGGCTGACGCCGATTGCGAGGTCATCGCGTGCGTTCCCTATGTTGACATCGCTGCTGCGGTCGAGGCTGTAAAGGGCACTAACGTAAAGATCGGCGCTGAAAACTGCCACTGGGCAGAGAGCGGCGCTTTCACCGGCGAGATCTCGACCGGTATGCTCAAGGAGATAGGCGTTGAGTACGTTGTGCTCGGCCACTCCGAGAGACGCCAGTACTTCGGCGAGACAGACGAGACCGTAAACAAGAGAACCAAGGCTGCGCTTGCGGCAGGCTTAAAGCCCATCGTATGCGTTGGCGAGCTTCTTTGGGAGCGCGAGTGCGACATCACCGAGGAAGTCATCGCGCGCCAGATCAAGCTTGATCTCTGGGACGTTACCGAGGACGAGCTCAAAAACGTAGTTATCGCTTACGAGCCTGTTTGGGCTATCGGCACAGGCAAAACCGCTACCGCCGACCAGGCAGAGGAAGTATGCGCGTTCATCCGCGCTCAACTCGCTAAGCTCTACAATCAGGCAGCAGCCGACGCCGTTACCATCCAGTACGGCGGTTCAATGAACGACGGCAACGCCGACGAGCTTCTCTCTAAAGTCAATGTTGACGGCGGACTCATCGGCGGAGCTTCTCTCGTAGCAGAGAAATTCGCGGCAATCGTTAAGGCTGCAAGCAAATAAGTTTTCAATTGTAGGGGCGTGCATTGAAATTCCCCTGTCAGGGGAAATGCCGCGTTAAGCGGCAAAAGGGTTGCCGACCGGCTACGGTCGCCCGCGGGCGACCATTGGTCGCCCCTACAGAAAGGAAATTCGTATGAAAAAACCTATGCTTTTAATGATTCTTGACGGCTTCGGCGTGGGCAAAAAGGGCGAGGAAAAGGCTAACGCCATCCTTGCCGCCAACACCCCGAATCTCGATAAATTCTTTGCCGAAAATCCGCTGACTCAGATCGGCGCGTCGGGTATGGACGTAGGTCTGCCGGACGGTCAGATGGGCAACAGCGAGGTCGGCCACACCAACATCGGCGCCGGCAGGATCGTCTATCAGGAGCTCACAAGGATCACAAAAACTATAAATGAGGACAAGCTAAAGGACGTTGAGCCAATCGTTACCGCTATGGACAACGCGCTTGAAAAGGGAAGCTCGCTCCACCTTATGGGTCTGCTCTCCCCCGGCGGCGTTCACAGCCATATGACCCACCTCTACGGTATTCTCGAGCTCGCCAAAAAGAAGGGCTTAAAGGACGTTTATATCCACGCCTTCCTCGACGGACGTGACGTACCTCCCTCATCGGCGGCGGGCTATATTGAGGAATGTATGGCAAAGCTCGATGAGATCGGCGTAGGCAAGATCGCCACAGTTATGGGTCGTTACTACGCAATGGACAGAGATAACCGCTGGGAGCGCGTAGAAAAGGCGTATGCCGCTATGGTCTACCGCGAGGGCGTTGAGGCTGAGTGCCCCGTCTGCGCGGTCAAAAAGAGCTATGAGGACGGCGTTACCGACGAGTTCGTTATCCCCGCGGTCATCAAGGGCGGCAAGGCGATCAAGGCTGACGACAGCGTTATCTTCTACAACTTCCGCCCCGACAGAGCGCGCGAGATCACAAGAACTCTTGTCGATCCCGACTTTACGGGCTTTGAGAGGAGAGGCGGCTTGTTCCCGCTCTACTATGTATGTATGACCCAGTACGACGCTACTATGCCCAACGTTGAGGTAGCTTTCAAGCCCCAGACGCTCATTAACACCATGGGCGAATACATCAGCTCGCTCGGTATGAAGCAGTTGAGGATAGCCGAGACTGAAAAGTACGCTCACGTCACCTTCTTCTTCAACGGCGGCGTTGAGAAGCAGTACGACGGCGAGGACAGGATCCTTGTAAAATCCCCCTCGGTAGCTACATATGACCTGCAGCCCGAGATGAGCGCCTACATCGTCACCGACAAGCTGCTCCCCGCTATCGAGAGCGGCAAGTACGATATGATAGTCCTCAACTTCGCTAACTGCGATATGGTAGGCCACACAGGCGTATTTGAGGCGGCTGTAAAGGCTGTTGAGGCTGTTGACGAATGCGTTGGCAAGGTCATAAGCGCGGTTCTCGCACAGGGCGGCGCAGCGATCATAACCGCCGACCACGGCAACGCCGACAAGATGATAGACTCCGACGGCGAGCCCTTTACGGCGCACACCACAAACCCCGTTCCCTTCTGCGTTATCGGTTACGACTGCGAGCTCAGAGAAGGCGGAGTTTTGGCGGATATAGCCCCGACTATGCTTAAAATCATGAACCTCGACCAACCCGAGGAAATGAGCGGAAAGTCGATAATTATTTAATAGTTAAGAGTTATGAGTTGAGAGTTGAGAGTTTTTCTCGCTCTCAACTTTTTATTGCCAATAACAGGTAAAAACAAGGGCATTAAGGGCAAAAAGGGAACGTTTTTAAACTTCTCAGCGGATTTTAAACATAGTAGTATTAGATTATAGTAATAAAAAAACTGTAAATGGAATTGAAAAAGATGCCCTTTTTGCCTTTAATGCCCTTAACTATTATCCATCTTGAAGTAACACGCATTATAATGTATAATATACCCATAATCTTAATGAGGTATTTTAATGTTCAAGCTTAGACGATTCTTAACTGACTATAAAAAAGAATGTATTATCGGGCCCTTGTGCAAGCTGTTCGAGGCAATACTCGAGCTTTTTGTTCCGCTGGTCATGGCGAACATAATCGACGTGGGCATAAATCAGCTCCACGACACGGGCTATGTTCTCAAAATGGGCTTGGTGCTTGTTGGATTGGCGGCAACGGGGCTTACGAGCGCGCTGTTCTGCCAGTACTTCGCGAGCAAGGCTTCTCAGGGTGCGGGCACAAAAATACGCCGCGCGCTGTTTGAGCACATCAACTCGCTGTCGCACGCGGAGCTTGACAGGCTCACCACCCCGTCGCTTATCACGCGGATAACGAACGACACCAACCGCGTCCAGCAGAACATCGCTATGATAATCCGCCTGCTGACCCGCGCGCCGTTCATAATCATCGGCTCGCTTGTTATGGCAATGACGATCAATTTGAAAATGTCGCTGATATTCTTCGTCGCGGCTGTGCTGATCGGCATAACGCTCTACCTTGTTATGACAAGGACGATCCCGATGTTCAAGGCGATACAGACAAAGCTCGACAAAATCAGCCTGCTCACGCGCGAGAACCTCTCGGGCAACAGGGTGATAAGGGCTTTTTCGCGCTTCGCGCCAAAAGCAGGAGTGCGAGCGCGTAAATGACGCGACCGACGACCTCGCCAAGGCTTCGATCAGGGCGAGTGCGCTTTCGGCTCTGCTCAACCCGATAACCTACGCGGTCACGAACATCGCAATAATCTTTATCGTCTGGTTCGGCGCGGTCAACGTGAACATCGGCGAGATGAGCACGGGCGACATCGTTGCGCTCGTCAGCTATATGACGCAGATTTTGCTTGCTATGATCGTCGTGGCGAACCTTGTTTTGCTGATGACCCAGGGCAGCGCGTCCGCCGCGAGGATAAACGAGGTGCTCGAAACCGAGCCCGGCGTTAAGGAGAAAACCAAAGATTATATTTCTATTAAAGAAAATAGCCCGAAGATAGAATTCAAACACGTGAGCTTCGGCTATTCAGACGGCAAGGACGTGCTGACGGACATCAGTTTTAAAATCGAGCGCGGTCAGACCGTAGGGATCATCGGCACAACTGGCTGCGGAAAGAGCACGCTCGTAAACCTTATCCCGAGATTCTATGACATCGGGGAGCCCCCGCGGGCAATTCGGGAAGATAGGTCGGAGCTTTCCAATGACCCGGGTTCCCGACAATCATCGTCAGCTGACGAAAACGCTTCTTGCAGCGCGGTCTACGTTGACGGCGTTGATGTGCGCGAGTACCCCTTTGTGCAATTGAGGGAGCCGATCGGGATAGTTCCGCAAAAGAGCGTGCTGTTCAGCGGCACAATACGCGAAAACCTGAGTTGGCGCTCAAAGGCGACCGACGACGAGCTTTGGCAGGCGCTTAAAACCGCTCAGGCTTTTGACTTTGTCAGCAAGCTGCCGAACGGGCTCGACTCCAAGGTTGAGCAGGGCGGCAGGAACTTTTCGGGCGGTCAGCGGCAGAGGCTGTGCATTGCGAGGGCGATCGTCGGCGATCCCGAGCTGCTGATTTTGGACGACAGTTTTTCGGCTCTCGACTTCGCGACCGACGCGGCTCTGCGCAAGGCTTTGGCTGAGCAAAAGCGGGAGTCAACGGTCATCATAGTCACCCAGCGGTGCTCGACCATCAAGAACGCCGACCTGATTCTTGTACTCAGCGACGGCGAGCTCGCGGGCGCAGGCACTCACGATGAGCTGTTTGAAAATTGCTCCGTATACCGTGAAATCTGCTTATCCCAATTGAGTGATAAGGAGGCTGATGCAAAATGAATAACATCGCTTCCTTTTTAAGAGTTATAAAGCGCATCCGCCCGTATTACGGACTCCTTTTGCTCGCGCTGCTGTTCGCGGTTTTGAGCGTATCGCTCACGCTGCTTATCCCCGTGCTCGTGGGCAGGGCTATCGACAACATCATCGCAAGGGGTCAGGTGTATTTTGAGGCGGTGCTGCAAATCATCGCGCTCATTGCGATAGCGCTTGTGGGCGTGAGCGTGTTCCAGTGGCTTATGAACTGGCTGATAAACCTGATTAGCTTCCGCGCGGTCAGGGATCTGCGCCGCGACGTTTTCAGAAAGATAAACTCCGTCCCTCTCTCCTACATCGACTCTCACCCCCACGGCGACCTTATCAGCCGAGTCATCAACGACATTGACGCGGTAGGCGACGGACTTACCCAGATATTCATCCAGCTTTTTTCGGGCGTTGTCACTATCGCCGGAACGCTGATATTTATGCTTATGATAAATCCGCTGATCGCGCTTGCGGTCGTGGTTCTCACTCCCCTGTCGCTGTTTGTAGCGGCGTTTATCGGAAAGCTTATGCACCGGCGGTTCACCGAGCAGCAATTGCTCAACGGAGAGATCTCCGCCTACGTAAACGAGCACGTCGGCAACCAGCAGCTTGTAAAGGCGTTCAGTTACGAGGACGAGGCGTGCGGTGAGTTCGACAAGCTCAACCAAAGGCTGTTCACCGTAGGCTTCAAGGCTCAGTTTGCGGGGGCTCTCGCCAACCCGAGCACGAGGTTCGTCAACGCTATGGTCTACGCCGCTGTCGGCATCTTCGGCGCGATCTCGGCGATATCGGGCGTGCTGACTGTCGGTCAGCTCTCGGCATTTTTGACCTATGCAAACCAGTACACCAAGCCCTTTAACGAGGTCACTGGCGTGCTGACCCAACTGCAGACCGCCTTTGCCGCGTCCGACAGGGTGTTTGAGGTGCTCAACGCCGAAAACGAGCCCGACGACAGCAAGTCAAAAAAAGCTCCCAAGCCCTGCAGGGGCAACGTCAAAATAGACGACATCAGCTTTTCTTATTCGCCCGACAAGCCGCTGATAGAGAACTTTTCGCTCGATGTCAAGAGCGGCAGCCACGTTGCGATAGTCGGCCCCACGGGCTGCGGAAAGACCACGCTGATAAACCTGCTTATGAGGTTTTACGAGTTGGACAGCGGCCGCATTTACCTTGACGGCGTTGATGTTTCGACAATGAAGCGCGATGAGCTGAGAAAATGCTTTGGAATGGTGCTTCAGGAGAGCTGGCTGTTCAATGGCACGATCATGGAAAATCTGCGCTACGGCGCCGAGGACGCGACCGATGAACAGGTGATCAAA
>CADBXH010000130.1 GCA_902798605.1 uncultured Ruminococcus sp.
AAAGTATGATTGAACGCCCTCGGGAGCACACGCGGGTGCTCCCCTACAATGGCAAGGAAAAGTATGCGATTATTTCTTAAGTTGACGACATTGCCCTGACAGGGGAATCACCGCGTGTCCGCCCGTGGTAAATCAACTAATGCTCACAAATCAACACACGCTTTGAAAACAAACATACGTTATATTCACGGGAGCACACATGGGTGCTCCCCTACAATAAATAAAACGACGGGGATTTTCACCTTTTTACAAGCTCTGTTACAGTCGATAGAATATCCGTATAAAGCGGCAGGGCGGCTATGGTGACGAGTATTTTGCCCGTTAAAGTCACGCTGCCAGCGAGCGATGAACTGCCCGAATCGCGGCAGGTATTGGCGGCGAATTCCGTCACAAGGCAGATACCAACGACCTTTAGCAAAACGGCTATGTAGCCGGTGCTTATACCCGACACGGCGGCGATCTCGCTGACCTTTTGGGTGATTTGGGATGCATAGCCGAGCAGGTTTATTATGATGACCGCGCAGGCAGCTATGCCGAGCATTATTGCTATCTCGGCGTTTTTGGGCTTTAGGGTGACGATGATTATTACCGCGGCGACCGCCAGCGCGCAAACAGATACGATATTCATCAAAAATCAAACAGCCGCTTGATGGTCTCAAACAGCGCGCTGATCTGGGTGATTATCATCGTCAGCACTACGATCAAGCCCGCGAGGGTCGTGAGCATCGCCTGTTCCTCGCGCCCGCTCCTGATCAAAAGCTGTGACAGCACCGCCACGATTATTCCGACTGCCGCTATTTTGAAAATTAACTCTACGTCCATTTATATTTCCTTTACAGAATAATTAATGCGGTCGAGATACCGCCGAAAAGCCCAAGCGCGCGGTATATCCTCGATTTATCCCTGAACTCGGCTTGGCAGTCCTTTAGGCGCTTCTCAAAAATACTCCCGTACAATTCAAGGTGCTTTAGCTGACCGTCAATGTCTGTCGTGCCGAGCAGCGCTCCGAACTCTATTAATAATTCTTTATCAGAATTATTAAGTCCGACTTTCTTGGGGATCCTATCTACCTCACTGTTCCAAAAAACGGCGAACGGCATAGCATTATCCGCGCCGTCAAAGAATTCAAGACCCGCGCCGTTCGCGCAGGAAGAAACGAGCGTGAAAATATCCGCGCTGTTGTACCTGATCTGCGTTTGGAGCAGCGAGATAAAAACGCTGAATTTGCCGAAAAAATCACGCCTCGCGCCGAGCTTTTTGCATAGCAGGGTGCCGACCCCAAAGCCCGTCAGCGCGATCAATGCGCAGCCCGATAGTTTAAGAAGCAAGCAGATCACCCGCCCTTATTATCTCTCTGATCCTGCCGACATTTTTGCGGCTCTCGAGGAACGCAATGCTTTGGAACGCGCCGGTTTTGAGCAGAGAATTAGCGTTTGGCTTGCTTTTGAGCTCATCGGGATTTGTACAGTGGAGCGTGGCGATAACGCTCACGCCGCTGTTTGCGCAACTCTCTACGGCTTTAACATCAGCTGAGGTTCCGAGCTCATCACAGACTATGTAATCGGGCGACATACAACGCAAAGCGTGCTCGAACGCCCTGTGCTTGGGGTAAAGGCTGAACACGTCGCACAAACCGACGTCGTTTTGATTTTCTCCATCAAGAGCCGCCGCGAGCTCTCCCCTCTCGTCGATAAGAGAAACGGATTTATTTTCGTTTATAGAAATATAACGGGCAATGTCGCGCAGGATAGTCGTCTTCCCCGAGCAGGGCTCGCCGCAGATCAGCACGCCTTTTTCGGGGCTTTTGATTGAAGCGATCAGCTCTGCACAGCAGCCGGTGACTTCCCTGCAAAGCCTGAGATTTATTGAGCTTATGTCGCGGATATTTGTAAGGCTGTCCGAATTCATAACGGCAGTTCCGCAGATACCCGCCCTGTGGCCGCCCGCGATGGTGACGAAGCCGTTAGTCAGCTCGCGCTGAACGCTGTACACCGAGTAGCGGCAGATTCTGTTGAATGTTTCGTTCAGGTCGGCTTTATTTATAACAACAGCCTTGTCCGAGGGCTTGCGCAAAAGCGTGCCGCCGCTTGAGATATAAAAATTTTCGCCCATTGATGTGAGCGCGATCGGGCGGCTCAGCCGCAGATGTATATCGGTAACACTGTCCTCAATAAAGCCCAAATGGCGTTCAAGAGCCGCTTTTACGGGCGGGCTGAGGCAATTCAGCGCGAGAGATTTTTTGTGATTATCCTTTGTCATAACATTCCTCCGTAACTTCCAATGATACAGTTTATGCAGACAAGCACGGGATTAGAATACAAAAATAAAAAACCTCCCGATTTCTCGGAAGGTCGATAATAGTTTAATTTAAGATCAACAACATTAAAGGCTCCCCTGACGCACAACAGTGCTTTAGGGGAGCCTTTTTTATTCACACCACATTTTCCTTGACATTGTAGGGGAGCACCCGCGTGTGCTCCCGAGGGCGTTCAATCAAACTTTGATGTCCTATCAAGTTTTTCTGCGTGAACATTCGTCCAGTTCTCGCGGGCGGACACACGGGTCCGCCCCTACGAAAAACATTAAGTTGACGACATTGCCTATCAGTGGAGGCTTTAATTTACCAATAGTTAGCAAAAACGGTGGCGTTGGTGGACTATTTTCAATTCCATATCTATAACTTTTCAATTTATCTCTTTATTCTTTCTCTATTACGCTGCATATTACTTTATTTTAAAAAGTTGCATAAAAGTTTAAAAAACGTCACCTACTCCACCAAAACAGCTAAAAACCGCATAGATAAACCATTTTTAAGTGGTGGAGTTTGACTTTGCTAAATCACCCCACTACACCTGACTCCACCGGATCAACCACCGTTCAGCGTATTATTTCAGCATATCCAAAAATTCCTGCTCGGAGATTATTGTGACGCCGAGGGTCTGCGCCTTTGTGAGCTTACTGCCCGCGTCCTCTCCGGCGAGGACGTAGTCGGTCTTTTTTGAGACGGACGAGCTTGTTTTGCCGCCGTTCGCTTCGATTATTTTTGAAGCCTCACTGCGCTTCATTGTCGGCAGAGTACCGGTGAGCACGAAGGTCATACCCTCAAATTTGCCGCCCTTTTGGCGCTGTTCGCTCGGCTTCATCTCAAGCCCTACGGACTTTAGCTCATTAATAAGCTCAACAGTGCTTTCAAGCGAGAAGTAATTCTCCAAGCTCTGCGCCATAATGCTTCCGAAGCCCTCGATTTTTTCAAAATCCTCTGCTTTTGCCGCCATAATGTCGTCTATGGTCACAAAATTTTCGCAGATGAGCTTTGCCGCTTTCAGCCCGATGTTCCTTATACCGAGCGCGTAGATAAGCCTGTAAAGCTCGTTGTGCTTTGACTTTTCGACAGCCGAGATAAGATTATTCGCGGATTTTTCCGCCTTGCGCTCTAAGGATGATACATCGTCCGCGCTGAGTCTGTACAGGTCGGCAGGGGATTTTATCAGCCCCTCATCTACAAGCTGTTCCAAAACAGCGGGTCCGAGGCCGTCGATGTCCATAGCGTCGCGGCTTACAAAGTGGATGAGGTGGCGCATAAGCTGCGCGGGGCAGTCGGTGTTTGTACAGCGGACAGCCGCCTCGCCCTCGTCCTGAGAAACGGGGCTGCCGCAGCTCGGGCAGAGCTTTGGGAACTCATACGGCACGGCGTTTTCCGCGTGTTCTTTGACGGACAACACCTCGGGGATTATCTCGCCCGCCTTGCGGATTATGACCGTATCGCCTACGCAGATGCCCTTTTCTTCAATAAAATCCCTGTTGTGGAGCGTCGCCCTGCTGACGGTCGTGCCTGCAAGAAGTACGGGCTCAAAGATGCCTACGGGGGTCAAAACGCCCGTTCTGCCTACGTTTATCTCGACTTCGAGCAGCTTTGTGAGCTTTTCCTCGGGCGGATATTTGTACGCCTCAGCCCACTTGGGGTACTTTGCCGTGCTGCCCATAAGCTCGCGCTGGTCAAAATCGTCGACCTTAACGACCGCGCCGTCTATCGCGTAGTCGTAATTTCCGCGGTTGTCGCCGATAGTTTTTATCTCCTCTATGACCTCGTCGATAGTTGAGCATACCTTGTAAAAGGCTGTCGGGAAGCCGAGCTGCGCAAGGTAATCAAGACTTTGAACGTGAGATGTCAGTGTAACGCCCCGAGCCTGCTGGATATTGAACACGGCTATGTCAAGGTCGCGCTCGGCGGTGATTTTGGCGTTTTTCTGTCTGAGAGAGCCAGCAGCGGCATTGCGCGGATTTTTTGAGGGCTTTTCTTCGTTTTCTTCCTGACGCTTCACGAGGTTTTCAAAGCTCTTGAAGGACATATAGACCTCGCCTCTGACCTCCAAAAACTCGGGAGCGTCGGGTATGCGCTTGGGGAGTGACTTTATCGTCATCAGGTTCTCGGTGACGTCCTCGCCCGTCACGCCGTCGCCGCGGGTCGAGCCGCGGACAAACACGCCGTTTTGGTATTCGCAGGACACCGAGAGCCCGTCAAACTTGGGCTCTACAACATATTTGGCGTTTGGAGCGACCTCGCGCACCTTGCGGTCAAAGTCGCGCAGCTCATCGTCAGAAAAGCTGTCGAGGAACAGCGTGGACTACGGGAGAAAACTTCGCCCCCGCGCTGCCGCCTACCTTGTTCGTAGGCGAATCCGCGCGCATTAAGGACGGAAATTCCTCCTCCAAGTTCTCGAGCTCGCGGAGCATTTTGTCGTACTCAAAGTCCGAGATTTCGGGCTCGTCCTGATTGTAGTATAGATTGTTGTGGTATTCAAGCTCCTTTGTGAGCTGTTCTACCCTGAGTTTTGCTTGTTTTATATCCATAATATCACCGTATTATTTAGTGTTTAGAGTTTAGAGTTTGATTCGTTTTTTACCGCAAACGCGGCGATAACTCAAGCTCCGCCCCCTCCGCCGCCTTATGGCGGCACCTCCCCCGTAACAAGTGACGGGGGAGGCTTTAAAAAGTATTATAATTTTTTCATCTACGAACCGCGGAGGTTCCTTTTTCTTTAAGGTAAGTTGACTCTAAATCGGCGAGGTGGAGCTTTACCGCGAGCGGATACATATCGTACGCCTGGCTTATGGCATTGCTGTTTTTGTCGCCGAACTCGCCCATATGCCAGCGGATAGCCATTGCCTCGTCGAGCTTTAGTCGCATTTTGCGCTCTATCAGGAAAACCGACTTTTCGCCGTGGCCGTAGGGAAACTGGTCGTCAATGGAGTAGTACGGAACCTTTTCCCACTGACCTGTCTCCTCGTTTTTGACGTTGCGGCTTGAAATTTTATAGAACTGCGCCTTGCAGAGGTCGTGGAGCAGCGCGCAG
>CADBXH010000131.1 GCA_902798605.1 uncultured Ruminococcus sp.
AGAGCAGAGGATAACCTTGCCGCCGTCTGCGATAAGCTTTTTGATTGTGGGTAAAGCTGCCTGGATCCTGTTGTCGTTTGTGATAACGCCGTCCTTGAGCGGCACGTTAAAGTCAACACGGACCAAAACCTTTTTGCCTTTTACGTTGATGTCGTCAACTGTAACTTTGTTTAGCTGCATAGTACATACATCCTTTCGTTATTGAAATTAATGAATTTTTTACATTCATATACATTATACAACGGAATGGGGATTTTTACAATAGAATTTGAGAAAAAATGTTATAAAATAGAGTAGTTTAAAGCCTCCCCCAACACTTGTTTTGGGGGAGGTGGCATTTTGCTTGCAAAATGACGGAGGGGGCTTCCTTTCCGTCAGCATAGAATTTTGTTAAAGAAGACGGGGTGCGGGAGGATGTGACGCCCCCTCAGTCACTTCGTGACAGCTCCCCCAAAGCACAACTGTGCGTTGGGGGAGCCTTTAAATGTGTTTTATTCATTATTAATAGCGTTTAGAATTTCATCAAAATTATTGAAATGTTGTCTGTTGGTATCAGCAGAGATTTGGTTTGATTCTGTTATTGCGTCTTTGTTTACATCCGCCCATCTATGCCTGTGCAGCTCGCCTTTATTGAGCAGCTCGGGGTAATCCCACTGCCTGAGTGTTTCATAGACGGCTATGGCTACGGAGTTTGAGAGGTTCAGGCTCCGCGCCTCGTCCATCATCGGGATACGCAGAGTTTGTTCGGGGTACTGCATAAGCAAATGCTCGGGCAGTCCGCGCGTCTCCTTGCCGAAAACAAGATATGAGTTGTCGGGATAGCTTATATCCGAATGGCGGTGAGTTCCCTTTGTAGAAAAGAAAAAGTAGCTGCCGCCCTTTGTTTTTTCGAGAAAATCATTGAGGTCGTCGTAGTAGGTGATGTCGAGCAAGTGCCAGTAGTCAAGCCCGGCGCGCTTTAGCTTTTTGTCGTCGGGCTCAAAGCCCATCGGGCGCACAAGGTGGAGCGCCGCGCCGGTTGCAGCGCAGGTTCGGGCGATGTTGCCGGTGTTTTGGGGTATCTCGGGTTCAACGAGGACAATGTTTAATTTTGCCAAAATTTGTCATTCCTTTTTTGTTAAATGTTTTATCGTTTATTATATTTTAGAATACAAACAATATTTTTGCAAGTATTTCAGTCCGCCTTTTTTAAGTTTTGATTTTCGGTCAGGTTATATTAACGGCGGATCGGAAATTTGCTTAAAGCTATATAATACCGTGATTATTTGCTTGTGTACGGAATGGCAGCCATTGAGTTGTGAACCAAACGTTTGCCGTATTCGGGCGGACACATAGGTCCGCCCCTACGATGAAAAGGATAATTCGTAATGGGTGGGAGGTGATAAAATGAACAAACCCGTAATGAATATGGTCAAAGGCGTCGCGATCGGTATGGCGGCAGGTATGGCGGTGGGGTATATGGGCAAAAAGGTTGCCGACGATAACCCCAAGATCCGCAAAAAAGCCAACCGCGCGTACAAGACGTTTGAAAATATTGTAGACACAGCGCAGTATATGTTTAAGTGAGTTAAGAGTTTAGAGTTTAGAGTTTAATCATTAAAGCCTCCCCTAAAACGCTTCGCGTGTCAGGGGAGGCTTATTTGTTTGCACTACATTTTCCGTTAAATTTAAAGGCTCCCCTGATGTGCGAAAGCACTTTAGGGGAGCTGTCGCGTATGCGACTGAGGGGTTCTACCTTTTGTTTATACTACGCTTTCCTTTACATATCATACCTTGCGCTGACGGAAAGCAAGACCCCTCCGTCAGCAGAGCTGACACCTCCCCTAAAACGCTCCGCGTGTCAGGGGAGGCTTATTTGTTTGCACTACATTTTCCGTTAAATTTAAAGGCTCCCCTAAAGCACTGTCGTGCGTCAGGGGAGCCTTTGTTTGCTGTTATTTAATTAAGAAACATAATTAAGCGGGTTCTGATATTCTCCGTTGAGTCTGATCTCAAAGTGGAGGTGGGGGCCTGTGGAGTTACCTGTTGAACCGATGAGAGCGATGGTGTCGCCCTGGTTTACATACTGGCCTGTTGAGCAGCAGATCTCGCTTGCGTGGCCGTATACTGTCATATAGCCGTTGCCGTGGTCGATCATTACATAGTTTCCGTATCCGCCGCCGTCGTTGCCCGCAAAGGTAACTACGCCGCCGTCGGACGCTACGATAGGCTGGCCGTAATCGTCGCCGCCCGCAATATCAATACCGTTGTGCATTCTGCCCCAGCGCCACTCCATATAGCTTGTGATGTTGTGGGTGTGGGGAACAGGCCACATAAAGTTTCCTGTTGATTCGCCGGTAGCGGTTGACTCGCTGTCTGACTTGTATTCTGTCTCGCCCTGCTTTGAGCCCTTTGTAATCTCCTCTGCTACGGGTTCCTTTGTGATCTTTGTATCTGTAACGACTGAATCTGTAAGGTTGCCGTCAACGTAGTTGAGTCGCATATATACGGTAGTCTTGCCGACTTCGCCTTCCTTTGTGACCTCTTCGTAGCTGTTGTCCTTGGTGTCGTCGTATGTTACGTTTGTCTCGTATTCCATATCAACTTCGTATGACCAGTCTGTGTAGAGAGATACAGAAAGCTTATCCTTTGCCTTTGCAAATACTTCCTCGGCTGTTTCAAGCTGAGCGGAAGGAGCGGTAGTGTTGATAAGCTGAACGTCGTTTGCGAACTCGGTAGTTGTTGTGTCGTCATACTCCGCGCGTGCTTCAACAAGGAAATTGTCGAGCAGGCTCTGAAGCGTCTCGCCGTCCTCTGTTACGCCGATCTCCTGACCGTCGACAGTGAGGGAGTAGTAGTTGAGATTCATATATATCTCGGGATTTTCAATGTTGTTGATATCAACATTATTAAAATCGTTCTCTGTCTCAATGACCACGGGGGTCTGAGATACTACCTGAGACTTAGCGTCGTGCTGAATCTGAGAAGCGTCTGCCTCTGCGGGATCTGTGCCGAGTGCGCTTACGGTTACGCCGCAGAGAATAGCGGCTGTAATGCAAGCCATTGCGGTGAGGATCGCTTTCTTTTTAATAATACTGTGCGTGGGTGCGCTGTGCGCGTGACGCTTTTTGTTCTTGCGTGACTCAACATCGCGCGAGATCTCTGTTTTAAGTCTTTTTGTAAAGCGTACTGTCTTTTTAAATGTACTGATGTTTTTCTTGTGTCTTTTTTGATTTGTTTTTTTGCCTGTGACATTTTCAATTCTGTCATAACCTTCCAGGCCGATAAATCTTGTTTCCAATTTAATTCTCCTATCTTATTAACTGTTACAGAAATGTAACAAACCTTACACCATAATTATAACAAAAAAGAAATCTTTTTCAATAGAAGAATTAAAAATCGTGGGATGTTCGGCAAAATGCTGAAATATCCCACGATTTATTGTTGAAAATATCCAAATATTCTTATAACTAATTATACATAAAGTAATAGAGCGGTTAAATAATATACAAAAAGTAGTGTTACTTGTAGGGGCGGGCAATGCCCGCCCGCGGGTTACTGCAAATGTTGTAGTGCTTTTGCGGGCGAGCAATGCTCGCCCCTACATTGTTAACTCTAAACTCTATTCATAAAGATATTCAAATCCACATCCGAATTTATCCCGTCGACTTTTCCCTTGTCGCTGTACTGCCACATTGAGAAGTTGTAGTAAAAGGTCGGCAGGTCGTTGTATTCGCTGAGCCACAGCCGGTAGTCCTTTAGCGCCGAGAGGTCGTATTTATTGTAGAACTCCTTGCTTTCGGAATATATCATCGGGGTAAAGCCGAACTTTTTGACTTCTTCGCAGAAGGTTTTTGCGCAGCTTGTGACCTGTTCGTTATTTACGTTATCGGTTCGGGCGGTGTCGTCCTCGATCTCTTCCCAGTCGTAGGCGAGAGGAAAGTCGAGCTTGAGGTCTCCCAAGAGCTGAACGGCGTAGCTTGCTTCTTCTGCCGCCTCCCCGTCGTTTACCGCCTGAGAGAAAAAGTAACCGCCGGTTTTGATTCCTTGGCTTTGCGCGCCCTGTATGTATTCCTTTGCCTTTTCGTCGGAGTAGAGCGAGCCCTCACTGCCGTAGCCGCGGCCGCCCAAGCGCACCATTACAAAGTCGATCCCCGCGGCTTTTACCTTTGCCCAGTCTATATCGCCGCAGTTTTCGGAGACGTCGATCCCCGAAAGAGAGACCTTGCTGCCGTTTTCGTTGTAGATTTTCAGTCCGTTTTCTTCGGAAAAACCGTCGTTATTGTATTTATAAAGCTCGACCCCGTCGGCGACCGTGATCTCCAGCGGACCGCCGTCCAAGCGGACAGTGATCGGCGTGCCCGCCAACGGCGCAGCACCGATCTACAGCCTGAACCGTGCTGAAGGCCAGAACGTCGGCGACTATGCAATCACTGTCACAGCGGGTGAGAACCCGAACTACGAAGTGAGCGTCGAAGGCAACACCTTCCATGTCACCAAGCGACCTGTGACGCTGACCAGCGCGGATGCCAGCAAGGTCTATGACAAGACCGAACTGACCGACGATACCGTGACCGTGACGGGCGATGGCTTCGCAGAAGGCGAA
>CADBXH010000132.1 GCA_902798605.1 uncultured Ruminococcus sp.
AAAAGCCATGGTGTTTCTCGTTCTCGTCTTTGAAATAGGAAAAACCCGTATCGTCGCACATGGTCCCGGAAGTCAGGCAGAAATGGGTTTCCTTATGGCCCCACATATGCTTATATACTTCCTCCGATAAGTGTTTCGGGAGACAGCTGAACGTCAGAAAGAGCGTATGTTCCTCGGTTTGTTCGGCCGTTACCCAAAAGATACTATTGTCGTTTTCCAGATATCTTCTCAACAGAGAAAGGATATTGCCGCAGGGATGCGGTTGGTTTTGTTTGTATCCGCCAATCAATTCGAGGGTTTCGATCATTTTTTCGATCAGGACTGCGCTCTGTTTGGACAGATGAAGCAGATACCGTCCTTTCGTATCGTCTTCCGTCTCGGGATCCCTGTCCTCCCACAAGCTGTGGATCATGCTTTTATGGACGCCTCGCGCAGTACGGATCAACGCCCGGTACTCTTTGGCGCTTTTCTCATTGTCGCAGGTATTTCTGACGGAATCCAGATATTCCGGGATCATTCCCTGGTCAAATTCCGAACCGAACACAGATTCTGCCGCGTCCAACAGCTTATGCGCTTCGTCAATAATACAGTAGGGCGTTTCCTTCAATATGCCGGAGCCGTCATCGCTGATACTTTTGATCCGCTGAGAAACCAGCAGCAGATTGTGGTTTGTGATCTGGAAGTCGAGCCGTTCGGTTTTGCTGCGCCGGACGAAATCGGCATATTCGCATGTGCCGGCCTGCTTGCACTGATTGCAATTGCCCTTTACGCAGATCTTCGCCTTGATATACGCTTTTAACTGCGGGATCATATCAAGATCAAAGGCGTTCATCGGCAGACACAGCTTGTTGAGCAGCGCAAGAGTTTCACTGTATTTTCGCGGGTGCTTGCGGAGAGAGTCGTAATAATCCTCATATCGCGCAAGGCAGAAATAGTGCTTTTTCCCTTTACGGACCACGGCGTGGATCGATCTTGCCAGCAGTCCTGATTCCGTCAGCATCTTTGTCAGCATGGGGATCTCTTTCGTGATGATCGCCTGCTGAAGTTCAATGCTGGAGGTCGAGATCGTTACCGGCGTATGATCGATCATATTCGTTCTGTTGCAGAGCTTCAGAGCAAGACCGGCTATCAGATAAGCCATGGTTTTTCCCGTCCCGGCCTCTGCCTCGCACAGCGCGATGCGTTTTTCGTTTAAGCCCTCGTACATGCACTTGCAAAGCCGGATCTGTTCCTCTCTGACGGTAAAACCATACCGCGGCATGATTTGACGAAACATCATTTCGATGAATCGGTCCGGAGAAATGGAGGCTGCGCCGAGGTATTTGCTGTCCCCTGTGTATTTAATGGAAAACAGAATCGCCGGCGTCAGGTATTTATAATGGACCGGTTTTATCATGTACTGTGTCTTTGTCACCTGCGAGCCGTAACCGGTTTTTTTATCCAGCGCGATATAAGTATAAAAGCCGGCGAGGAAAAAGTGGTATATAATAAAACGGTCCTGAAAGGTAAAATCATAAATTCCGTCTTTATATGCCTTTTTTTCGATTTGAAAGGTTCGCAGGAGTTGTTCATCCTGTTTTGATTCTTCAATCATTTTTTTCTTCCAATCTTTAAGATCATTATGACGTTTGACGGCAGAATGGTGCAAACGATACGCTCGTTTGCAATGGTTCTGCCGCCAAACGATTTTTAGTTAAATGGTTTTACGGCTATCGGTATTTTTCTCGTCGCCCCGATAAAAGGCAGGTACCGAACCGTTCCGGCAGTCATGAACGCGGATTGTACGCGCGTTCCCGGCAACTCATATGACCCAGCAGCAGGTATCAGTTTCCAACCTGCACCGGTATCATCCCGCATCCCAGCGGGCCGCCATTTGGCGAAAGTATCATTATTCAACCCCCCTCACGTCCGCGTGCCGACCCCGACTGTATGGGATCGGTTGGGTGTAAGATGTATCGCTCGACCGTATAACGGCGTCATGGCGCTCTCACCCGCGGGCGGCCTTTCGGTGGAGAAAGGTAGTTGAGCCCGGTACCTGATATTCAGTTGTCAAAGAACAAAGGGAAAAATTTCCCTCTCACTTTTAAACGGACATTTTTACGCTAAAACCGGAAGTCTTCGTTGAAAAAAAGTTTTGCTTTTTCCTGAATTTTTTCCAAAACGTAGCGGACGCTTCTGTCGGATACACCTTTTCGAGCGGCAAACGCAGTCCTTGTTTCGTGATTTTTGAAGATACAGGTATAGACTTCCAGCTGCTTTTCAGACAATGTTTGCTCAAATTCCGTCAGCATCATGCTCAGGCAGACGATATCGGTAAAATCCAACTCTGTGTATCCCCATGCGGACTCGTCTACGTTTTCATCCATCGGATCCAGAGACAGAGGATTCTCAACAGTGGCTTTTCTTTTTACGGATTCATCTGTCGTTTTGTTTTCATCATTTGCTTTTCTCAGTTCCTGTCTGCGGTAAACCTCCTTTTCCTGGCAACGTAAAAACCTGAAAATCTCGCGTGATATCTCGCTGACCTCTCCGGTGCTTTTTACGCGAGCATAGTAATGGCCGTCTTCGGTTGCCCAAAGGTCATATTCAAATTCCTTATTCTTATACATGCCGTAATCTCCTTGAATTTTTGAATTTGTGGTTGAAGTTCAAAAATCCGGAGATCACGGGTATTCAGCTATGTATGGCTGCCATTGAAAAAGAAACATATTGCCTCCTTGCTTTCTGGCAGGAGGCAAACAAAAAAAGGCATGACTACAGCCCGAAAGCTAATTGTCATGCCCTAACTCGACAGTCCTTGTTCTCACCGATTGGTGGATATAGGCTCTTTCCCGGCTTGCTTTGCTCCCAAAGGAGGCTTGTCCGGCGGTTGGTCTATGTACGATGGTATTGATATTTGATATGTAAACTTGTTTTCAGCCGTTTCTCAGTTCCAAAACAATTCGCCTTCGGCAACGAGGACACTTTAAAACGACGGCGTCATCCGTTTGACGCATTTGAGCGTCACTGTCAGCTGACAGCCGGATGACGGTTTTCGGAAATTTATCGCAGATTCTGCCTTTAATACAAATTGGACATCGGACAAAAGTTGCGCCTCGCTCTTTGGAAGGCTGATACGGGTAAACACCGAGCATGATCGTTTAATCCTCCTGACTGTTTATTTTTTTATTATGTTCCCATGTCCCCATTTTTCGACCATGGGATTATAATACAATGTAGAATTACTTCTGTATATATTCTATCAGCTCCCACACAAAAAAATTAGCGAAATATGGCGCCTTGAAATATTTTATATTCCATCTTGTAAATATATAGTTTGAGAATGGTAATTCTGTGACAAAAATAAGTGTCCTTCGCAAATACAGATAGAATAATTGGCACAATTCAAGATTGATGTTTATATCAAAAAACGTAAAATTAAAAATAAGAATCAATGGATTTTCTCTGTTTGTAAAAAGAGTATCGAAAAAAGTGTGACGTTTGACACAAAAACTGCATCTAACAGGTGAAAGGCGTTTGAAATGCCTTTCGGAAAGGAGAATCGCATGGATAACGGTGCAAGTAGCTACCGCCGTTTCCTTGCCGGTGACGATAACGGTCTTGCCGATATTATCAGAGCGTATCGGGACGGACTCATCTTCTATCTGAACGGATTCGTGAACAACATCCATACGGCAGAGGATCTGGCGGAGGACGTTTTTATCAAGATCGCGGTAAAAAAGCCGCGTTTTAACGAGCGATCCTCCTTTAAGACCTGGCTTTACGCCATCGGGCGAAACGAAGCTTACGGCGCGATGAGGCGGGAAAAGCTCTCTTATGTGCCGATGGACGAGCTCCCGGAGCTTTCATCCGTTTACGAAGCGCCGGAGCTGCGGTACTTTGGGGAAGAGCGCGCAAGAGCGCTGCACAGGTGCCTCGGAAAACTCAAAAGCGAATACCATCAGGTGCTGTGGCTTTATTACTTTGAGGAGTTATCCGCAAAGGAGATCGCCGCCATTATGAAGAAATCCGTTTCAAACATAGATACCCTTTTATACCGCGCAAGGCTCGCTGTGAAGCACGAGCTTGAAATGGAGGGATTCAGTAATGAAAACGTATGATGAAACCATCCGCGCCGTTTTTGAGGGGCGGGATGAAATACTGAAAAAGCAGCAGAAGAAAAACAGAATACTCAAACGGACGATCATACCGCTCGCCTGCGGCCTTGCCGTGATCCTGTTGGGCGTGGGGATCTGGCGCAGCGGCATTCTTCAAAAAGCGCCGATAACGCTGCCAACGGAACCGAGTGTTCAAACCACGCTTCCGGTAATCTCGCAGGATGAAACGACCGGACAGCCCTCTCCGACGTCGGAACAGACGCCTGAATCTGTTCCTTCAAGCGTGGCAGAAATAACCGAAGTACCTGCCTCGCAGGGATATTCCGTTCCGATACCAAGCGAACCCACGCCGGATACTTCTTCAACAACCGTACCTGCCGTTCAACCGGGTACGAGCGATGTACCGGACGGAGAGAATT
>CADBXH010000133.1 GCA_902798605.1 uncultured Ruminococcus sp.
GTCAAAGACGAATTTAGCTGTTTCCGGAGGAAACAATTTAGCTCTAAAGCGAGGCGCTGTCGAACGAGCTTTCCGCGGGATAAACGCGGCGGTTCGATTCGGCATGGAGCTTTTCGAGTTGCTCACTGAGCTCGCTGAGCTGGTGCTCGAGCTCTCCGAGATCACGCGCAACGGGGTCGTCCACGTGGATCTGGTCAAGGTTTTCGTGCCTGATGCCGTTGAGCCTTACTATCCTTGCGGGCACGCCTACCGCCGTAGCGTTCGGCGGTACCTCGCGAAGAACTACCGCGCCTGCGGCTATTCGGGCGTTATCTCCGACCGTGAAAGGACCGAGCACCTTTGCGCCGGAGCCCACGAGCACGTTGTTGCCGAGGGTGGGGTGGCGCTTGCCGGTGTCCTTACCCGTACCGCCGAGGGTGACGTTCTGATACAGCGTACAGTTGTCGCCGATGACGGTCGTCTCGCCTATAACGACGCCCATACCGTGGTCGATGAACAGACCCTTGCCAATCTGCGCGCCCGGGTGTATCTCTATACCCGTTTTGTGGCGGCTGCGCTGAGAGATCCAGCGCGCTATGAACTTGTGATTGTGATTAAAAAACCAGTGCGCCTTGCGGTGTGAGCGTACCGCCTTGAAGCCCGAGTAGAGGAAAAACACCTCCGCCTTGCTCCTTGCGGCAGGGTCACGGTCCATTACGGCTTGGATATCTGATTTTAAGGTTTCAAACAAAAAATCACACCTTTTGCTGTAGGGGCGTGCAATGCACGCCCGCGGGCGACCAATGGTCGCCCCTACAATTAAATTTCTTCAATAAACTTCCAGTTTTCTTTTATGTATATTACGCCTGAGATTATGGCGAAGATCGTTGAGATCCAGATCAACAGCTCGCCCGCGCAGAAGAAGATTCCGGGCAAAAGCTCGGGGATATCCGCGTTTGCAAGCGTCATAACGTCAAGTGCGGACTGCATTACGAGGATCGTGATTATCGCGGTCATTTGGGTGACGGTCTTGACCTTGCCCCAGATGTTGGCGGCTACCACCTCGCCCTTGGCGGCGGCGATAAGCCTGATAGACGTAACGGCAAATTCCCTGAGCAGAACGATGATGACCGCCACGCAGTCGCAAAGTCCGTTTTGGACAAAACAGAGCATTGCCGCGAGCACCAGTATCTTATCCGCGAGCGGGTCGGCGAACTTACCGAAGTCCGTTACAAGGTTGCGCTCGCGCGCGATTTTTCCGTCAAACAAATCGGTTATCGAGGCGACGGCAAAAAGTACGAGCGCCGCTAAATTGTGCATAGGGAAGGGAATCAGCATTGCCGCCACGAATAGCGGAACAAGCAATATCCTTGCCATTGTCAGTTTGTTCGGTAGGTTCATATTTAACCTCTTTTTTTAGAATCCCTTTAGCCTCCACCGCTTGCGGGGGAGGTGGGCAATTCGCCCCAAGCGAATTGGTCGGAGGGGGCGAGCTATCCGAAAACGCCCCGTTCGCCAAGGAAAACAACCGCTATAGGAAAACTTTGCCCCCTCAGTCACCGCCAACAAGTTGTCGGTGCCAGCTCCCCCATAATAAATGATGGGGGAGCCTTTAAATGGCTTTTAATTTATATTATCTCACCAACCGGGTCGATTCCAAGATAGTCGGTGATGTTTACGTTTACAAAGTCGCCGATTCTCGGCTTTTTGCCGTCCGTGGTGAAGAATACGCAGCCGTCAACCTCGGGTGCGTCGGCGTATGTTCTGCCGTACCAGCACTCGGCGATCCTGTCAAAGCCCTCAACAAGCACCTCTGCCGTTGTGCCGACGAGCTTTTCGCAGCGGCGAGCCATAATGCTCTGCTGCTGTTCCATAATGATGTCGGCGCGGTTTTGCTTTGTTTCCTCGTCAAGCTGATTCGGGAACTCCGCGGCGGGAGTGTCCTCCTCCTGAGAGTAGGGGAAACAGCCGAGCCGCTCAAAGCCGATGTCCTTGGCGAATTCGCACAGCTCCTCAAACTGCTCCTCGCTCTCACCCGGGAAGCCCGCGATGAACGTGGTGCGCAGTACAACATTCGGGATCTTATCCCTGATTTTGTTAAGCAGCTCCGTCAGGCTTTCGCGGCTGCCGCGGCGGTTCATCGCCTTCAGGACGTCCGCGTTGCAGTGCTGGAGCGGTAAATCTATGTATTTTACGATTTTTTCCTCACTTGCGATAACGTCGATGAGCTCGTCGGTGATCCGGTCGGGGTAGCAGTAGAGCACCCTAATCCAATGGAGCTTATCGATTTTACAAAGCTCGGTCAAAAGCTTTGCGAGCATCGGCTTTCCGTAGATATCCTCGCCGTAGCGGGTGGTGTCCTGAGCGATAACGTTGAGCTCCTTAACTCCGTTTTCGGCGAGCTGCTTTGCTTCCGCTACGACGTTTTCGAGCTCTCTGCTGCGGAACCTGCCCCTGATCATCGGGATGGCGCAGTAGGTGCAGCGGTTGTCGCAGCCCTCGGATACTTTAAGATAAGCGGTGTAGGAGGGGGTGGATTGTACCCTTCCGCCCTCGAGAGGCAGCTCGAGCTTATCGGGGAAAAGCTCTGCCTTTTTGCCGTTTAGTGCTTCGAGTACGACGTCGGCGATCTTGGAGTTCGCGCCGATACCGATGGCGGCGTCTATCTCATAAAGCTGTTTTGTTATTTCGTTTTGATATCTTTCGGCAAGGCAGCCGGTCACGATGATCGCCTTGATCTTGCCCTCGCGTTTCAGCTTGCCGAGCTCGATTATCTCATCAATGCTCTCCTGCTTTGCGCTCTCGATAAAGCCGCAGGTGTTCACTATAGCGGCGTCAGCCTTTGCGGGGTCGTCAACAATCTCAAATCCCTTTTGCCTGAGGCTGAACAACAGCATTTCGGCGTCAACCTGATTTTTTGCGCAGCCGAGAGAAACAATAGCCGCCTTGTAATTCATATGCAACAAACCCCTTTTATATTAGAGTTTAGTGTTTAGAGTTTAGTGTAGGGGCGTGCATTGAAATTCCCCTGTCAGGGGAAATGCCGCGTTAAGCGGCAAAAGGGTTGCCGACCGGCTACGGTCGCCCGCGGGCGACCAATGGTCACCCCTACATTATTCAGTATTCACTGACAAGCGATTCTATCGCTTGTCTTATCTCTTCCCACGAATAGCCTTTTCTTTGCAGGGCGGCTACGGCGCGGCGTTTGATTTTTTCGTCATCAATGTTTTTGTATTTCTTGGTTATAAACTCGATTATTTGAGTCTGCGGGTCGTATTCAAGCTCGCTGAGCACCTGTTCCGCGGTGATCTTGTCGATCCCCTTGCGGTACAGCTCATACTCGGCGGCTTTTACCGACATCTTTTTGCCGTTAACAAGCTTGCGCGCGTAGAGCTTGGCGAACTCCTCGTCGTTTATCAGCCCGAGCTCCTCCATACGGTCGACCGCTTTTTGGGCAGAAGCCTCGTCAAAGCTGCGTTTGAGCTTGTCAAACAGCTCCTTTTTGGAGTGGCTGCGGTAGGAGATAAGCCAAAGAGCCTTTTCCTTTGCGCGGCGCTCGCTGCTTTTTTCAATTATTTCTTTGAGCTCGTCGTCGTCGATCTCGCGCCCGACGTCAAAACGGTTTTCGATCAGCGTCTGAGCGTCGAGGTTCATAACGTATTCGCCGTCGATAAACAGCGCGCACATCTGCTTGCGGCGCGGCTCAACTGCCGTGATTTTCATTACTCGGCAAGGATGTCGATCTTGGAGTTTTTAGCGTCCGCCTTGGGAGCGGCGGGTTCCTCCGCCTTGGTAACGACCGCCTTTTTCGCCTTGGGTTTTGAAGAAGCGTAGAGCTTGTCGATGTTTTCCCAAAGCTTTGCTTCGATCTCCTTATAGAGCTCGGGATCGTTTCTGAGCAGTTCCTTGACCTTGTCGCGGCCCTGTCCGAGGCGGTTGCCGTCATAGCTGAACCACGCGCCCGCCTTTTGGATAACGTCTGCCTGAACGCCGAGGTCGATCAGCTCGCCCTCGCGAGAGATTCCCTCGCCGTACATAATGTCAAACTCAGCCGTCTTGAACGGCGGAGCGATCTTATTCTTGACTACCTTACATTTGGTGTGGTTGCCGATGATCTCTCCGTTTGATTTGAGAGCCTCGGCCTTGCGGATGTCGATGCGCACCGAGCTGTAGAACTTGAGCGCGCGTCCGCCTGTTGTTACCTCGGGATTGCCGTAGATAACGCCGACCTTTTCGCGGAGCTGGTTGATAAAGATAGCTACGCAGTTCGACTTGCTGATAGCGCCCGCGAGCTTTCTGAGTGCCTGAGACATAAGCCTTGCGTGCAGACCGACGTGGCTGTCGCCCATCTCGCCCTCGATCTCTGCCTTGGGAACAAGAGCGGCTACCGAGTCGATTACGATAACG
>CADBXH010000134.1 GCA_902798605.1 uncultured Ruminococcus sp.
ATTTGCATGAAATTATGATAGTATTATAGCTTATACAAGCGTATAATACAAGTATAATCAGAAATTATGACGAAAAAGGTGAGTTTATGAAGAAAATGAAACTGTTCAGTCTGGCGTGGCCGATTTTTATTGAAACGGCTCTGTTCATGCTGCTGGGCTTGGTCGATGTTTTTATACTCAGCGGCTATGACGATTTGGCGGCGTCATCCGTCAGCACGGCAAACCAGACCGTATCGATCATGACGATCATCTTCAATATTTTTTCCACCGCGAGCGCGGTAATGATCTCTCAGCATCTGGGAGCAAAGCAGCGGCGTGACGCTTCACAGGTAGCGGCTCTCTCGATCGTATTGCAGCTGTTTTTCGGCGTGATCGTCAGCGCGGTCGACCTGCTGTTCAACAGGCAGCTCCTGATATTGATCGGCGCTGAGGGACAGTTGCTGGATTATGCCTGCCGTTATCTGTCGATCGTCGGCGGAAGCATGTTCCTACAAGCGCTGATGGGAGCGATTTCTGTAATCATCCGCAACCACGGAATGACCAAGATCACGATGTATGTATCCGTAGGGATGAACCTTTTCAACACGGCGATGGATCTGTCGCTTGTTCCGCGCATGGGAGTCGAGGGCGCGGCAATCGCGAGCGCAGTCAGCCGCGCAATCGGGTGTTTCGTTCTTATATGGATTCTGTTTACCAAGGTCGAAAAGCCGTCGATCTTCAAGCTGCTCCGGCCGTTTCCGCTCAGGCAGCTGAGAGCGATGCTCAAAATCGGCGTTCCGTCGGCGATGGAAACCTTTCTGTATAACCTCTCTCAGTTGGTCATCACCTCCATCGTCCTGATCTATCTGAGCGAGAACGAGCTGGTCGCCAAAACCTATGTGCAGAGCGTCACGATGTTCTTTTATCTCTTCGCGGTATCGATCGGACAAGCGTCCCAGATATTGATCGGTCATTTGGTCGGCGCGGAAGAATACGAGGAGGCGTACCGACAGTGTTATCGCTCCCACCGATGGGCGCTGCTGATCACTCTTGTATCCTGTGCGATCGGCGTGCTGCTGCGGTATCAGCTTGCCGGTCTGTTCACCGATAATCCCGAGGTGATAGCGATTTGCTCCGATATTCTTCTGCTCAACTGTGTACTGGAGCTCGGCAGGACGACTAACCTCGTTGTTATCGCGTGTATGCGCGGCGCAGGCGACGTATACTATCCGACCGCCTGCGCGATCATTTCAAACTGGGCGCTGAGTGTATTCGGCTCCTATCTGTTGGCGGTCGTCTTTGATATGGGACTCTACGGAATGTGGATCGCCCTCGCCGCCGACGAATGCTTCCGGGGCGTCTTGATGCTGCTGCGCTGGCGAAGCAACAAGTGGCGCGAAAAGCGTTTGGTTCGTGCGAACGCTGCATAATACGGTTTTGAATAAACATTGTTATCATAAGGAGGAAACTGATGCAAAACTTCTCATTCTATTCACCCACCTATTTTTCATTCGGCAAAGACGCGGAAAACAACGCGGGCACCTTGGTAAAACGCTTCGGCGGCACCAAAGTGTTGATCCATTACGGCGGCGGCAGCGTCGTGCGTTCCGGACTGCTTGACCGCGTGAAACAATCTCTGGAAAAGGAAAACATCCCTTACGCGGAACTCGGCGGCGTCAAGCCCAACCCCAGAAGCGGTTTGGTCTATGAAGGCATCGAGCTGTGCAGAAAAGAACATATCAACTTCGTCCTTGCCGTAGGCGGCGGCAGTACGATCGATTCCTCCAAAGCCATCGCGGCAGGCGCCGTATATGACGGCGATTTCTGGGATTTCTACTGCGGAAAGCCCATTGAAAAATCGCTGGGCGTCGGTACCGTTCTGACGATCGCAGCGGCCGGCAGCGAGGGCAGCTCCGGATCGGTCATAACCAAAGAGGAAGGAATGCTCAAGCGCGGAGCGGGCGGCGACGCGATGCTGCCTAAGTTCGGTATTCTGAACCCCGCGCTGACACAGACTTTGCCCGCGTATCAGACTGCGTGCGGTATCGCGGATATCATCGCGCATCTTTACGAGAGATACCTGACCAACACGCCCGAGGTCGAGGTAACGGATCGTCTGATCGAGGCGCTGATGCTCACGATGATCCACGAAGGTCCCCGCGTGATCGCAGATCCCGATAATTATGACGCGCGCGCGAATATCATGTGGGCAGGCATGATGGCTCACAACAATTCCTGCGGCGTCGGACGTTCGCAAGACTGGAACAGTCACCAGATCGAGCACGAATTATCCGCACTTTATGATTGCGCTCACGGCGCGGGATTGGCAGTCACTATGCCCGCTGTATTCCGCTATGTGATGAAACATGATGTGATGCGTTTCGCGCAGGTTGCCGTACGTGTCTGGGGCTGTCAGATGGATTTCACTCATCCCGAGGTCACGGCGAAGGAAGGTATCGAGCGTCTGCGCTCTTTCCTGATCTCCATCGGGATGCCGAAAAACTTCGCCGAACTGGGAGCGAAGGAAGAAGATATCCCCAAGCTCGCGGATATGGCCTGCAACGTCAACGGTGAAGACGGAAAACTATACGGCTTCGTAACCCTGAACGAAGAGGATTGTATCAAGATCTATCAGGCGATGGTATAAATATGCAGTGGTTTCCTATTTCTCTTGACGAACGGGTTTTCGGCTCACAGCGATAAAGCTCCTGCCGGGGCAAACGGCACCCACTCATTGGCACACGAAGGAACTTAACCGCTGCCGCCTGCATCACCTGCAATTAATGGCAAAGAAATCGAACAACAGAAAAACCGCCTCACTCGCAGTGAAACGGTTTATTGAATATCTGGAATACAGGAACTGACCTCCGTTTGGATTTTTAGATTTCCAAGCGGAGGTTTCGCTTTTTATTTTTCCCGTGTTATTTCCTCAAAAAACTTCTGTGAAGCTTTGGAAAAAACGTTATCCTTTTTCCAGATGACGTGCATTTCCTCGGTGAGAGCGTTTGTCAGCGGTTTGAAGCACAGCTCGCTGTTCTGCGAGGGGGTGATGATACTCTCGAGGCACAGCGCATAGCCCAAGCCGTCCTGCACCATCAGCGCGCCGTTAAAAATCAGGTTGTAGGTAGCGATAATGTTCAGCTTGCCGGCGGATCTGCCGAGCAGACGTTTGACGATCCCTGTTCTATCAGCCTGACGCGATACGATCAGCGGTTTATCAAATAAATCCTTTGGTTCAATCTCGGCTTTATCGGCAAGGGGACTGTCACACCGCATCAAAACGCCCCACAAATCCTGATTTGGTACACTGATGCTTTCGTACTTCGTTTCGTCTACACTGCCGAACACAAGACCGAAATCTACCAATCCGCTGTCGAGCCTTTCTGTCACGTCCGTCCTGTCGCCGCTGATGATATGAAAGTGAATATCGGGATATTCGTCCCTTACACGCTTGGCGGCTTTTGTCAGGAAACGCACACCGACGGTTTCGCCCGCGCCGATAAAAACATCGCCGGCGATATGCTCGTCGGAAACAATGATCTCGTTTTCGGTTTTCTCCACAAGTGCGATGATTTCCTCGGCGCGTTTCTTCAAAATCCTTCCTTCATCGGTCAGCTCGATTTTCTTGCTGCCGCGGATAAACAGCTGTTTGCCGAGTTCAAACTCCATATCCTTGAGCTGCCTTGAAAGCGTCGGCTGACTGAGGTGCAGGACATTCGCCGCTCCGCTGATGCTCTCCTCTTTTGCAACCATCAAAAAATAATTCAATACACGCAGTTCCATATCGTTCACCTCGGGTATAGTATAACATTTTGTTCTATGCCTGTAAAGCATATGTTTGTATTTGATATAAGTATTTGTAATTTTAATAATTGTAGATTATAATGAAGTTATAGAGAGGTGATTCGGTGACAAATCAGGAATTTCTTGAATATATGAACAGCGGTAAAGAGGTGATCGCAGGCTCCGCTATTCATCTGAAAATGACGGAGCTTTCCAATGAAGCAATGAAAATCACCTCCGAGCTGAACAACTCCTACCACACGCCCGAAGAAATCAAGGTATTGATGGAAAAGCTGACAGGCAGAGAATTTTCCGAAGGAGCCTATATGTTTCCGCCGTTCTACACCGATTGCGGAAAGAATTTGAAAATCGGCAGGAATGGTTTTATCAACTCCTGCTGCCAGTTTCAGGATCAGGGCGGAATCACCATAGGGGACGGAACGCTGATCGGACCGAAAACGGTTATTGCGACGCTCAATCATCATCAAAATCCAAACAAGCGCGCCAATCTGATTCCCAAACCTGTGAAAATCGGCAAAAATGTCTGGATAGGCGCTAATGCCACGATCCTTCCGGGTGTGACCATCGGCGACGGCGCAGTCATCGCC
>CADBXH010000135.1 GCA_902798605.1 uncultured Ruminococcus sp.
CGTGAAGGCGGCAGAGCAAAGGAGTTTGAGACCGCGATCATGTGGCTGTGCGACTGCGGACTGGTTCACAAGGTCAGCCGTATTACCACACCCAATCTGTCGCTGAAAGCATATGAGGACTTAAAAGCATTTAAGCTGTTTTTATTGGATGTCGGACTTCTCTGCTGTATGTCCGGTATCAGCAAAGGTGTTCTCCTCGACGGCAACGATATGTTTAAAGAATTCAAAGGCGCTTTGACAGAACAATACGTTCTGCAACAGCTGAAATCAACCACCGACTATGGCATCTATTACTATACCAACGACCGCAACAGTTGTGAGATAGACTTTCTCCTCGATGACGGCGAGAAAGTCATTCCGCTGGAAGTCAAAGCAGAAGAAAACCTTAAAGCCAAAAGCCTGAAAACCTATCGGGAGAAATTCAAGCCGGCACTCAGTATCAGAGCTTCAATGGCGAATTACCGGGAAGAGGATGACGGGTTGGTAAACGTGCCGTTGTATTCTATTACCACTTTATCGTGAAAGAATGACTGACTATGCTTTCTAATGAAGAATTACTCAAAAAATACAATATAGCACTGCAAACTATCGATTCTTTACGTGCTGAAAATAAACATCTAAAATCAAAACTGGGGATCGTTGAAACTACTGCTTCGGCAACAACTAATGATCGGTCAGCCATCAACAAATACAGCAGCGTGGACACAAAAATACGTTTGTTTAGAAAGCTATTCTCCGGACGGGAAGACGTTTTCGCACGGCGATGGTACAGCAAAACGACCGGAAAAAGTGGCTATCAGCCTATTTGTGAAAACGAATGGGCTGAAGGAATCTGCGATAAAAAGGCATATAAATGCTCGGTATGTCCTAACAGAAAACTATTGCCGTTATCCGACAGAGCAGTATATAATCATCTTGCCGGCAAAGACGAATACGGCAGGGATGTTATCGGTATTTATCCCATGCTTCCTGATGATACCTGCAGGTTTTTGTGCGCTGATTTTGATGATGCTGAATTTGAAAAAGATGTAGCAGCTTATCGCTCAGTTTGCGAAGAGCTGAACTTGTCAGTTTCCGTAGAACGATCTCGCTCCGGCAACGGAGCACACGCTTGGATCTTCTTTGATGAAGCGGTACCGGCTGATATGGCTCGGAAAATGGGAACGATTATTCTCACTAAAGCAATGCAACTGCGCGGAGAGCTATCCTTCAAATCCTATGACCGCTTTTTTCCCAATCAGGATACGATGCCTGTCGGCGGATTTGGGAATCTGATTGCTCTGCCGCTGCAAGGATGCGCCCGTAAGACCGGGAACAGCGTTTTTGTTGACGAAAACTTTATCCCCTATCCCGATCAGTGGGAATATCTTGCTTCCATTCAATATGTATCTCCCGAACAGGTTGAGGAAACAGTCACCAAATACGGAAAGAACAGCGAACTCGGCGAACTTGTCAGAGATACTGAAGAAAAGCCGTGGGAAGCAAAGAAACAGCACGCACTCGGTCAGCTCGATTTTCCGGCAGCGCTTGAAATCGTCCGCGCTAATATGGTATACATTCCTGTTGCCGGATTAACCTCGCCAGCGCTAAACGCCGTAAAACGTCTTGCGGCGTTCAAGAATCCTGATTTTTACAGAATGCAGGCAATGAGAAAGTCTATTTATGACAAGCCTCGCGTTATCTGTTGCGCTGACATCACAAAAGATTATATTGCTCTACCCCGTGGATGTGAAAAACCGCTTTGCGATATGCTAAACGAAGCGAATGTTAGGTATAGCATTGTTGATAAAACAAATCCCGGTACCTTGATCCCCGTTTCATTCAACGGTAAGCTTCGCGATGACCAGCAAAAAGCCGCTGACGCAATTCTTGAATATGATACAGGCGTATTATCTGCAACCACAGGATTCGGCAAAACGGTGATTGCCTCATATCTGATAGCGCAGCGAAAAGTCAACACACTTATCCTTGTCCATACACAAGCACTTTTGGCACAGTGGAAAAAATCGCTGGAATCGTTTTTATGCTTTGACCTTACTCCGCCGGAAACACCGAAAAGACGTGGTCGTCGTACTGTTTGGTCTCCAATCGGTATGCTTGGCTCTCAAAAGAATACCCTGCACGGAATTGTAGACATTGCAATTATACAGTCTGCATTATCTGACGGCGAAGCAAAAGATTTAGTTAAGAATTACGGTATGGTGATCGTAGATGAATGTCATCATATTTCCGCGGTCAACTTTGAAAAGGTTCTAAAGAGCGTAAACGCCAAATATGTTTACGGTTTGACCGCAACACCCACTCGTCAAGACGGTCACCATCCTATCATATTTATGCAGTGCGGTCCCATACGTTATAAGGTCGACGCAAAGGAACAAGCTGAGAAAAGACCATTTGAGCACTACCTTATTCCCCGATTCACTTCATTCCGTTCCGCTGCGGATAAAACCATTACCGAATTGTATAAGGAATTGACCGAAAACCAACTGCGCAATAATCTGATTGCAAATGATGTAATTGAAGCATTAAGCGAAGGAAGGACACCAATTATATTAACAGAACGGCGTGAGCACATAGAAATGTTAAGCGGATTGTTGTCTGGAAAATGCGAGAACATTATCACTCTTTTCGGAACAAACTCGCAAAAAGAAAAGAGAGAAACACTCGCAAAGCTCGAGGCAATCCCTGACAACGAAAACCTTATTATCATCGCCACCGGGAAATATGTTGGCGAGGGGTTTGATTACCCAAGGCTCGATACTCTTTTCCTCGCGCTGCCAATTGCATGGAAAGGTAAGGTCGCTCAATATACAGGCAGACTGCACCGCAATTATACCGGCAAAACCGAGGTGCAGGTTTATGATTATGTGGATATTCATGTACCTATGCTCGAAAAAATGTATCAAAAGCGTGTAAAAGGATATGCCGCTGTGGGATATAAGGCAAAAATCAAGACAAATGAGCCTATAACACCGAATCTGATTTATGACGGAAAAAGCTTTTATCCCGTATTTGCAGACGACGTTACGAACGCAACTAAAGAGGTTCTGATCGTCAGCCCGTTTATGCGTAAAAATCGCTTAACACAAACGATAAAACTTTTGTCGCAGGTAATTCTGAATGGCGTTACCGTCACTGTCGTAACCCGTCCGCCGGAGGACTTCAAAGAAAAAGAGCGCGATATCGTTATTCAAAACACTGAATTGCTTTTAGATCACGGAATCCATGTAAAATACAAATCCGAATTTCATCAGAAGTTCACAGTAATCGATCAAAAAGTCGCTTGGTACGGAAGCGTGAATTTTCTCAGTTATGGAACACACGAGGAAAGCATTATGCGCTTTGAAAGTTATGACCTCGCCGGACAGCTTATTGACACGGTTATATAAAAAAATATATACATAATACAAAAAATGGGCGTACGATTCTCATAACAAAGAATCGCACGCCTGTATATTATGTTTTATTTACGTAATTCTTCTAAATAATTGATAGCTTCTTGTACCGTTGAAAACGTCAGGCATTTTTCACAAAGCCAGCGATTTCTTTCATCTGTATCTTCTAATCCCGGCAATCCTTGTGCTAAGAGGTTCTTCAGTGTTTTTTCTGCGTTTTCTACTGCTATTGGATAATGCTTAGCAATACGGGCAGTTATCTCTTTGTTACCTTTCTGGTAATTTGGTTCCTTTTCTCTGACTGCTGAAAGCATTCTCTCTTTTTCAGCTTCTGTTTGAACCGATGGAGTAAAAAACCGGTAATGGAGCATCAGCCAATATTCCATACAACCCGTTGTCATCAACAGCCTTATCTTAATGTTAGGTTTCTTTCTCAACTTGCTGATAAACTGCATGATTTCATGTCGTTTAGTCCATTTTGCTTTATCCTTTAATTCTACATCAAAGAAAAACCATACCTCATCAATTTCGTTCGTGTAATCCTTATACTTAGGATCTTTTGAAAACTTATCCTTGGCTGTTTCAAAAAGCCCCGTGCCTCTTGGATACTTGATAGCCGCAACATCCTGAAACTGCATTTTAAGAAAGTCAATATATGCCTGCTCGCTTTCACCTTCACAGAAAACTCTTATGACCACTTTGGAAGATCGGTTACTTGCTCTTCTGGCCATTACCCAACCTCCTCCGGCTCAACATCGGGAACACCACCGTACTTTCCCATCAGATAGCCTTTACGGATATTATCGCCGGTCTTTGTGTTAAAATCGGCGATACTGTACAACTCCGAAACGCCGTCACCACGCTTCTTGTCTACTAAATATATTTGATCCTTACGAAGAAACTCCAAATTCATCA
>CADBXH010000136.1:0-4280 GCA_902798605.1 uncultured Ruminococcus sp.
CCCCGGCAGGAACAATATCCTCGTCAAACTGCCCCGTCAGCTTCATCAGCGAAGCCTTCACGTCCTGCACGACAGCCAACTGCTCCTTCAGTTGGCGCAAAGAATCAGGCTCAGCCTTTGACTGACGGGCAGCGGTCAGGTAGCGCTCCAGCCGCTTGGGGTTAAAGTCGTGATTGAGCGACTGCATAATAAAAACATAGTCAAAATTTGCGGCAACAGCCTGTTCTCCCCTGCCCTTGTCGGGGTCGCGGCGCGAAAAGTAAGTTCTACGCTCCAGCGTTTTGATGATACGGCTGTCTCCGCTTCTGTTGTGATCGATCAGCACAAAATCGCCCACCGTCGGGAAAACCTCGTTCTCGTAATAGTATTCCTTTCCCTTTAACTGAGCGTAGCCCTCGCCAAAATCGGACACGATGGCAAACCGTCCCTTGTGAACGGCAGTGATTCGCGCAGGAGTGCCGATACTTTCGTTAGAATTGATCTTATAATCAAATCCGTAATCTTTAATATTCAATGTTTATTCCTCCAAATTCAGTTTTATATGATTTCAAATAAAATGCTAACTGAATTCGGACGCAAAAAAGCCGCAGCAACGTGACGTTGCATCCAATCCCGCCTTTTACAACCTTCTGTTTGAAGGAAACTATAATCAACGGCGGGGTCAATCAAGGCAAATAAAAACACCGCAGAAAGTAACCCGTTATGGGATTTCTGCGGCGCGCCGGATATTTTCGGACAAAAGAAAGCACACCCTTCTCGAGTGTGCTGTTAGCAGTCAAAAATCACGAAAGGTTACATTAAGCGGCACAACAAAAGCAGGGGCTTTCCGTCCCTAAACTTAAAACGTGCCAATATTCAGTTAGCCGGAATATACCTCGCTGACAATCATATTCGTTCTCCTTTCGCATTTGCCTATATTTTTTGTCGGCAAATTGTTACCGATAGTATAGCATTGCTTTTTCGTTTTGTCAATAGTATTTCTATGTGCTTATTGAAAACGCCGCCAAGGCGGGTTTTGATTTGATACCCAGAAACATCGGATTATGTACTAATTCTCTAACCAATTTTTGAATACTCCTTAAGGAATCCGTTCTTCGCGGATTTTTTCATCAGGGAATTTCATTGGTCTTTCTTCTGAGTATTCTTCAATGCTTTTTTGTTTGTATCGATCGTCTTCCCAAATACGAAAAACCGATCATAAAGATATTCGGTCGTCAGATTGAGCGCCATGTTCAGAATCGTCACGAGAAGCCCGTTCCATCCGCAGCTTTCGGCTAACCAGTTCCCCAGAATAGTTGAAAGCGGTGTGAACACGGCATAATAGGCGGCGACCTTTAGCATGGCGATAGGCACATTTCCCGCGGAGCGGAATGTAAAATTTCGGTTTAATGTGAAATTCCAGAGCACAGACAGGATCAGAGCAATCAGATATTTCGGCCAGTAAGCCCACGGCGTAAAGGCGTCCAGCAACGCAAAAGAAACAAATTCAATGACGCCGGCAGAGATGGAGAACAGAACGAATTTGACGCCTCTGGTTAATTCTTTATGTTTTTTCAACTCCTGTTACCTCCGTTTATATCCTTAAAGTTCGATGCGTTGGTCTTGTAGAGCTTTTTGAAAACCCTGTAGTTGCGTTCGTATACCCCCTTGTTTGCGGGATCGGGAACGTATACATGATTGGCTTTTACCAACCGGCGCGACAATTCAAGCACATCCTCGCCTTTGACGCCCGCCGCAACAACGAGCGCCGTTCCGATCGCGCCGACCTCCTGAGCGTTGTCGACTGTCTCTATTGTTCTGCCCGTAATGTCGGCAAGCATCTGGCAGGTAACGGAAGACAAGGCTCCTCCGCCAACAAATCGAATCGTATCAGATGTTTTTACCTTTTTCTCTTCGCATTCCAGCAACCAGCGCAGATGATAACAAATGCCCTCCAAAACCGCGCGGAGCATATCTCTTTTTCCGTTTTCGATCCTGATATTAAAAAACATTCCTCCCGCGTTGGAGTCCTCAAACGGGCAGCGGTTACCGTGCATCCAAGGGGTAAATATCACGCCGTTTGCTCCAGGCGGAACCTTTTTGATCTCTTCGGACAGGTAATCATAGAGGCTTATATATTTGCTTTCAATATCATCTGCCACAGTAGCGTTGTTAAGATAAACGCCGATCTCATCCATCGCAAGATGCTCCATGACCCATTCAAAGCACTTTCCGGCTGTTTCCAGTTCCGCGTAATAATTGAAGTAACCGTGTTTGGCGGACAGAACGCCTGTTATCATGGCATTGATATCAACGGTTTGATGATCCATAAATGTGGATACCCATCCCGATGTACCGACATAGATATGCGTGTCTCCCGGCGTTGTGCATCCGGCGCCGATATTGACGAAGGTGGTGTCGCCTCCTCCTCCGAAGACAGGGATTCCTTCAACGAGTCCGAGCTCCTGCGCCGCTTTATCTGTGAGTCCGCCGACTAAATCCGTGCAGTCGATGATGTCGGGCATATGGTCGGGATTAACCTTATACATCTTTAATAGACCTTTGTTCCAGCCTTCCTTGCCTTTTCGCGTGTCATAAAGGAAAGTCGCAAATGCAGTGTCTGCGGTTCTGACGATTTTTCCTGTACAGCGCGATACGAGGTATTCGCTGATATCCAGCCACTTATAGATTTTTTGAAAAACCTCCGGCTCGTTGTTTTCCACCCACTTGTACTTCCATACCGGGTCTTTTGCGCTGGTTGAGCCGGCGTAATTGACAAGCAGATTCCGCACAAGCTTGTATAGGCTGCAACCGGAAACCTTGATGACGCCGCTGCCCATACATTCCTTGTATTCTTTATAGCCCTTCTGATCGAGATAGTTCATCGGGCGTCTGAGGGCGTTTCCGTTCTCGTCGACAAAAACCGATCCCTGCATCTGTGAGCAGAACGCCATCCCTTCTATCTCTTGGGGCTTTATACCCGATTTTTTTAACACATCACGCGTGGTCGAGCACAGCGCCTCCCACCACTCATCCACATCCTGTTCCGCGCCTCCGTTGTCAGAAATGTAAAGTCCGTACTCGGCAGAAGCTCCCGCTGTAAGATGGATTTTTGAATCGATTTGAAACAGACAGGTTTTTACGCTGCTTGTTCCGAAGTCATAAATAATGATATACATATGTTCTTACTCTTCCAAATGTACGGTCCATCCGGTATCAACTTTCTCACGGACCTTAATAAGGGTTTCCTCGTCCAGCTCAGGCCAGTCAACTACGGTTTGAGCTTTGTTTTTTACCAAATACGCTTTTTCGGCGCACAGCGCAAGCGGCGTATCCGCAAGAGAGTCGGAATAAAAATTATCGATCTTCGGAAAGCCGTGGTCGAATATATACCGCGCCTTTTCCTGCGCGTACATCAGATTATTCAGGAACACACCGTATTTGCGGTTGAATTCCGTTGCCATAAAGTTTACGCCGAGCCTGTTCGCAATAGGTCCGATGATGCAGTCGGGCGACGCGCTGATGATCAGATCGTCGGGTCTTTTTTGTTTGAGATACCAAGGAGCTATCTTCTTCTCGTTTTTATCCCAATACCGCTCGATCTGTTCATCAAAATCATCGATCAGCGTCAAATAGCAAAAAAATTCACGCTGCATCAGATACTCCGGCATTTTCCCCATTTTACGCTTGATCAGGTTAATGACCACCTTCGGGGCAAAGGTGAAACAGAGCTTAGGGTGCCGTTTCATGCACCAGACAAAAAAGTCTATCGAACAATCCGTAGGAAATATCGTTCCGTCAAAGTCATATACATTCATATTGTTGCCTCTTAATAATCTGTTCCTTTATGCTTGTTCCTTCGTTGCGGCATCATCACAAGGACCGTTGTATTTCAATCCGACCATCGTCAGATCGTCAAACTGAGGAGCTTCCTTTACAAAAGCGTCAACAGCAGTGCGCACGCCTGCAAGGATCTCTTTTTGCGAAGCACCCTCGGGGATCGCGTTGAGTGCTTCAACGGTGCGGTCTGTACCGAACAGCTCATTGTTCGCGTCGGTCGCCTCGGCAACGCCGTCGGTGTAGACAAATATACTGTCGCCCTTCTTGAGCTGGATCTCGGTGTTCTTATACTTGGACATTTCAAATGCGCCGACCGCCAGACCGTGCTTGTCCTTCAACAATTCATATTTTCCGGTCGTGTTGATTATAGGATACTCATGACCGGCGCTCGCGGTGGTGAGTTTACCGGTGCTGATCTCAAGGATACCCAGCCATACCGTTACAAACATATGGGCTTCGTT
>CADBXH010000136.1:4303-5235 GCA_902798605.1 uncultured Ruminococcus sp.
TGTTGGCGCATACCTGCTTGTTCACTCTTGCAAGTATCTCTGCCGGAGAGCCGCCCATAAGGGCATGGTCGTTGATCAAAATCTTCGAGGACATCATAAACAGCGCCGCCGGAACGCCCTTTCCGGATACGTCCGCGATCACCATCGCAAGGTGATCGTCGTCTATCATAAAGAAGTCGTAGAAATCTCCGCCGACCTCCTTCGCCGGATCCATGGAAGCATAGATGTCAAACTCCTCTCGCTCGGGAAAAGCCGGAAAGATGGAAGGAAGCATACCGGTCTGGATCTCGGTCGCCATATTCAGCTCGGTTTCCGTGGACGCAAGCTTTCTGCTCTTGGCGTTGAAGATCACGCAGTACATAATGATCAGCGACATCAGAACGATACCGTACTGACTGGCTTCGCCGAAGCTGCCGCCGATCAGGATGAATTCGATAAGCGGTAAAATGATGAACGTCAGAGCCGCCGCCTTCTGGCTGAACGGGTTGTGTGACATAAATATCATTATGGCCGTAAGAACAGAGACCAAGACGATCTCCGTATCCTGATACATCCCTGCGGCAGTGACCGTGAAGGTGAGCGGTGTAAAAATATTTGCAAGCAAAACGAGCGTTTGGAAGGCCAACAGAATGGGGATGAGCTTTTCCGCAACACGGGCAAGCTTGCCCTCGAAGCCGAGCGTTTCTCTTACATACAGGTAAAAGAGGAAGATCATCGCAAGATCGATCAGCTTGCTCAAAAGGCAGAAAATAAAGCAGAGCGTGCGGCTATCCGGTACGAGCACCGTGTAACTGATCACTTCGTTGACGACAAAGCAAGCGCTTACCAAAAGGATCAGTATTCTGAAGGCTCTTATCCCTTCGCCTTTCTGCGTCATACATCCAAAAAACAGCGCCGCGCAGATCAGTGCGCCCAATGAATCTATGCCGGCA
>CADBXH010000137.1 GCA_902798605.1 uncultured Ruminococcus sp.
GTCGGCGTACTGCCCTGCAAATTCCGACAGCTCGCCCACAGGCGAGTATTTCTTAAAAATAACCTCTCCGTCGGTCGCCGTATAAATCTCCAGCGGGTCGCCCTCGCGGATGCGCAGCGTCCTGCGGATCTCCTTGGGGATGACCACCCTGCCTAAATCATCGATTCTCCTGACTATTCCCGTAGCCTTCATATCTAAACTCTCCCTTGAAATTCAAATTTTAGCAAACTAATTGCAAAAATATTGTGTGGAGCGGAAAAAGTTTTATTCGCTCATCGCGCAAATGGAAAAAACTGTTTTAAGGATATTAAAAAAATAGGGCTTTACCCGAGGGCGGTTTTGATGTATTATAATAATAGATTTATCTATAAAAGAAGGTAGCAAGAATGGACGCTGTTCAAATAGAACTTTTGGAAGAATACAAATATGTGGATGCGATTTGCCGTGATATGCTTGGTTCCGAAAATGGAGTCAGTGAATACATAGAACAGCTGGATGAAACGCCGATGACTGTGCGGTATTGGATTACGGAGTGGAATGACGAGTACAGGCAGCTAAAGCACATCCGATGGCTTCGCAACCAAATCGCTCACAGTACCGAATATGTAGAGTGCACCCGGTCTGATTTGGATTGGTTAAAGGGCTTCCACAACAGACTTCTCACGCAGCAAGACCTTTTGGCAAAGGCTCACCGAGTTATAAATGAGTCCCAAATCCAAAATCAACAACAGCGGGCGAAAGCCATTTCGGCAGCTGCACCGAAGCCCGGCGCAAACGTATATGGTTCATCAAGAGGAACTCGCAAATCATTGATTTTGATTGCGGTTATTGCGGCGTTAGCGGTATTGATCGGACTTTTGATTTGGATTGTAAATGGTGGGGCAAAATAAAACCGGCCGAGAGACTGACGATCTCTCGGCTTTAAGTTTATTCACTCATAAAATGTTCCGGATAGTGCGGTAATTCGCTCTGATTTTGTTGCGTAAAACTATTTTTTGAAATAAAAAACTAAATTAAACTATAGGTTTAATGACAATCCTTTGATGATGGGTTACAATAGAGCCAACAAAACGAAGGAGTGATAGATATGAATTTGAAAGAAGCATTTAGATTCCAGAATAAGCTTGAATCGCTGATTATGAATACCGAGAATATCCTTGACGACGAGGATTGCGTGACACTTACCAAACGAACCTATCTTTACAAGAAGGCGAATCCCGATGCGGAGAACGAGACTGTGACGATCATTCCGGATACGGAGTACTACCGTCAGCTCAACGAGATGATCGAGTTCGCGGTATATCTGCTTGATCAGCGAGAAAAGCTGTCCGAAGCGATCAACAAAGCCAAGCGCGGTTTACCGCTTGACCTGGACGGTGAGGTTAGTCTGAACCGTTACCGTCAAAGGCTGTCGGAGTCTTTTCGCCGCATGGCGCGTATCAAGAGCAGGGAAGTTACCGAGACAAACGGCGGCGTCGGTTACCGCTTCAACAACGAGGGCAATCAGGTAGCCTACAAGTGCGACGTGAAGCGTGTGACGACGATTAATTTTAACCGCAACACTGTCCGCAAATATGCCGCTCAGCTCAGCGAAAAAGCTGACATCGCTTCGGCGGAGATTGATCGCTGTATGATCAATTACGAGGTCGATTATCAGCCTGAATTTGATGTCAACGACAGCTTTGACGAGGTGTTCGAGAAATTTACCGCAATGTAAGATTAAAAGCCCGGAAAGCACCCGCAGACACACAGAGTCCGAAACGGAAGATCGGTTCAGGTGCAGATGAACTATAAGGCTGCATATATTTTACTTCTTGCCAAAGACGATTAGGCTAATCATAGAATGTCGGTGTAATTTTGACCGAAGGTGACGATAATATTTTACAGTTTCGCTTTTTCAAACGCTATTTGCTCTTGCAAAACACGACCTTCGCCAATTTGTCACACGCTAACGAACCAACCGTTTCACTCAGGTAGAGTATTTTTCAAAAAACAGCGGCTTTTACCGTGCAATGATACAACAGGGAAAAGTCGCAAAATGGATTGGAAGCTTTGTGATTTTGTGTGTCGCCGGGTGCTTTCCGGGCAACGTGTCGTTGCATCCAATCCCGCCTTTTATAATGTTTGTATTGTCTATAGCAATTGATTAACGGCGAGGTCAAAATGTTACCAATAACACAAAAACTGTAAAATGAAACGGGCAGTCGTCGGACTGCCCGTTGTTAATAAGATTGAGTTGTGACTGAACAAGTATTTCGTTCATCGAAATGCCAAACAGTCGGCTGAGAGCAAAGAGGTTATCGACCGTCGGCAGAGATTTGCCCTGCTGCCATTTGTAGATAGCCTGCGGCTCCTCGAACCCAAAATAATGCTGAAGCTCGCGGACGGTGAATCCGTTGGCTTTTCGCAGACGAATGATGTTTTCTCCCGTTGCCTTGAGGTCAATGGTCGGGAAAATTGTTTGTGTCATGTGAATTCCTCCTTACATCAAAGAGTCTGAAAGGATGTAGTGAGGTTGATTTTTGGGACTGATATTATTGTATCACGGTTTGGAAAATAGTCAATAGCTTTTGAGAAAATGAGGTGAGAAAGTTGAAAATCATACCGATCAATAAACAAAGCAAGAAAGCGAGACGCGCCTATTACGCCAAACAGCGTGGAAGTTGGAATGGTGTGAAGCCGGTCACAAGGGTGGTGGAGAGTAAGAAGGTGTATGACAGAAACAGGGAGAAGTATCATTTATTTTAGCCTTCTCTTAAAAAGCTTTGTGCAAAAATGCACGGAGCATATTTTGATGATACAACAAGATAAAACACCCGAAAGGGTATATAATTGAGCTAAGAATAAATCCCTGATCTTAATTCGCGTCTCGCGCAATTGAAAAAACTGTTCTGCTGTTAATATAGAAAATAGGGCTTTACCTGCGCGCGGTTTTGATGTATTATAATAATAGATTTTATGTGGCGGTGGGAAGTATGATTGAGGTTTTGATGTACAATATCGAAGACGGCAAGCGGTTGAAGATCAAGCTGCTTTGCAACAAATTGAATATTCGGGCGAGAGAGATCGATAAATCCGAATTTGGGCTGAAGCTCTCTACCTTGCTCGGGCTTGATGATGACACGTCCGTCGCGCCGGATTCGGACTTTGATGATGAGATGCTGTATCTCAGCGATTTTTACGGCTCAATGCTGAATATATTTTTAAATCAGCTCAAAAGGCAAAAAAACCCGGTCGCGCTAAAGGCGATAAAGACTGACGCGAACATCGGCTTTACATCTTTTGAGCTTTACAAGGAGCTGTGCGAGGAGCACAGAGCGCTGAACAGTTAGGGTGAGAGTATGAGCAAGACAAAAAATATAATTTCGCTGATAATCAACGCGGCGATTTTTGTAACGACCGTTTTAGTGTTGATTTTTACGTTGTTTTTCAGGGCGGATATAAATTTAAATCACGGATACGAGACCTTTAAGTTCTTTACGACGGATTCAAATATCCTGAGCGCGATCGCGGCCTTGATAGTGCTAATATTCCAAATTAGAATATTAACCGACAAGAGTCAAGAGATCCCGAGGTGGGCGGTGATCCTGAAATACATAGGCACAACGGCGGTAATGGTGACCTTTACTGTAGTAATGACGTTTTTGGGACCGATAATATATACATATCCCTTTGTTTTGAGAAATACGATGATATATACACATCTTTTCGGGCCACTGCTGGCTTTTGTGTCGTTTTGGTTGTTCGAGCCGTATTATGTTATCCCAAAACGGGTAATCCACCTTGCGGTGATCCCGACAGCGGTTTACGGAGCGGTTTATCTGACGGAAGTATTGATAATCGGAGAGTTTGACGGCTGGGATGACTTCTACGGATTCAATACGGGCGGGATGTGGTATTTGTCAGTGGCGATGATAATCCTCGGTACATATATCCTTGCGATAGTTATCAGGCTTTTGCACAATCACTGCACCAAAAAACGGATAAAAAAGCGTGAAGAATACGCCGATATAAAGCGGCAATAAATTTGAAAAAATTTCAAAAAAGTCTTGACTTTTATATTTATAAGTGATATTATAGATAAGTCGCTGAGAGATAAGGCGAAACGCTGAAGCGACACAGGCATTAATGTGGGAGCATAGCTCAGCTGGGAGAGCATCTGCCTTACAAGCAGAGGGTCATAGGTTCGAGCCCTATTGTTCCCACCAAATGGCCCGGTAGTTCAGTTGGTTAGAACGCTAGCCTGTCACGCTAGAGGTCGCTCAGTCGGTAGAGCAGGGGACTGAAAATCCCCGTGTCGATGGTTCGATTCCGTCCGGAGGCACCAAAAAATGCGGATGTAGCTCATCTGGTAGAGCGCCACCTTGCCAAGGTGGAGGTAGCGGGTTCGAGCCCCGTCATCCGCTCCAAAAAAATTAGGACACCTTTATGGTGTCCTAATTTTTTTGCTTGCGGATAGGGACTCGAACAGCCCGTTAAGAAAATGTTGCAGTGCAACATTTTTAGGGCGCCGAGCTACGCAAAGTTAATCTCTTACACACGCCGCAGTCAGCGAGCAGGAAGTTTTCGGAACTGCGAACACACGTCATCCGCGGGTGTCCTAATTTTTTTGGTTGCGGATAGGGGCTCGAAGGCGAGCGTGCCGACC
>CADBXH010000138.1 GCA_902798605.1 uncultured Ruminococcus sp.
ATGATAACACATCTTCTTACAAGAATAGATTTAATGATGAGCAGCTTCTCAAAGGGACAAAAGCGCATCGCCCTGTACATCGAGGAGCACTACGACAAGGCGGCGTTTATGACCGCCTCAAAGCTCGGCGAGACCGTCGGCGTTTCCGAGAGCACGGTCGTAAGGTTCGCCACCGAGCTCGGCTATGACGGATACCCAAAGCTTCAAAAGGCTATGCAGGAGATGATCCGCAACAAGCTCACCTCGGTACAGAGGATAGAGGTGACCTCAAGCCGTATCGGCGACGACAACGTACTCGACAGCGTGCTCAATCAGGATATAGAAAAAATACGCAGGACGATCGAGGAGACCTCTCACGAGGCTTTTGACCGCGCGGTGGACGAGATCTGCAAGGCAAAGAGGATATATATCTTCGGCGCGCGCTCCACTGCCGCTATCGCGAACTTCCTCGCGTATTACTTTGAACTTATATTTGACAACAACGTCATTGTGATAAACAGCACAAGCTACACCGCGACATATGAGCATATTTTCAGGATGACGAGCGAGGACGTCATCATCGGCATCTCGTTCCCGCGCTACAGCAAAATGACCATAGAGGCTATGGATTTCGCCCGCAAGCGCGGCGCGCACTCGATCGCCATAACCGACAGTATGGCGTCTCCGATAATCAGCTCGGCGGATTCGGTGCTCATCGCGCGCAGCGATATGGCGTCTATAGTAGATTCTCTCGTAGCTCCGCTCAGCCTTATCAACGCGCTTATCGTTGCTACGGTCTTGAAGAAAAAGGACGAGGTATCACAGACATTCACAGAGCTTGAACAGGTCTGGAACCGTGAGGGCGTGTACGCAAGCCACGACGAAAAAGAGAGCGAAACCGATGCAAAGTAAAAAGGTAATAGTAGTCGGAGCCGGAGCCGCAGGGCTTATGGCGGCGGGGACAGCCGCGGAGCTCGGCGCGAACGTGACGCTGATTGAAAAAAACGCCAAGGTCGGCAGAAAAATAATGATAACGGGCAAGGGCAGGTGCAACCTCACAAACAACTGCGACGTCCAGACCTTTATCAATAACGTGCCCGTAAACGGCAGGTTTCTGTATTCGGCTATCAACAATTTCACGATCGCGGACGCTATGGACTTTTTTGAAGGCTTGGGGCTGCAGCTCAAAACCGAGCGCGGCAACAGGGTCTTTCCGATGTCTGACAAGGCGGTCGATGTTGTCGACACTCTCTACGGCTTTATCAAGAGCAGGGGAGTGCACCTTGTAAACGACTCCGCCGAGGAGCTGATTTTGGAGGACGGCTATGCCGCAGGCGTAAAGTGTGAAAACAAAACCTACTACGCCGACAGCGTGATAATCTGCTGCGGCGGAAAAAGTTATCCGCTCACGGGCTCAACAGGCGACGGCTATACTCTCGCAAGGCAAGCCGGCCATACCGTGACGGATTTAAAACCCTCGCTTGTACCGCTTGAAAGCCCCGACGGCGAATGTAAGTCTATGCAGGGCTTGGCGCTTAAAAATGTCGGCTTGAAGATAGTGAAGAATAATTCCAAAAAAGAAGTATACACCGATTTCGGCGAGATGCTTTTCACCCATTTCGGGGTCAGCGGCCCGATGATACTCTCCGCGAGCTCCCACATCAGGGATATAAAAGACGGCGAATACACAGCGGTGATCGACCTAAAACCCGCGCTCGATATGCAGCAGCTCGACAAACGGCTGCAAAACGAGTTCAGGCAAAACGCCAACAAGGACGTGTCAAACTCCTTCTCAAAGCTTTTGCCGAGGAAGATCATTATCCCCGTGCTCAAGCGATGGGGCGTGCCGTTTGACAAAAAATGCAACGTCATCACAAAGGAAGAACGCCGCAGGCTCTGCGAGATACTAAAGGGCTTTACGATAGAGCTCAGCGGATTCAGACCTATCGAAGAGGCGATAATTACCTCGGGCGGCGTAAAGACCAACGAGATAAACCCAAAAACAATGGAAAGCAAGCTTATAAGCGGACTGTATTTCGCGGGCGAATTGATCGACTGCGACGCGTACACCGGCGGCTTCAACCTTCAAATCGCCTGGTGCACGGGAAGATTGGCAGGGCAGAATTCGGCGTACATATAAATGGATTATGTGAATTTAAGGTTTTTCGTAGGGGCGGACCCGTGTGTCCGCCCGCAAGAGACTATGTTTGTTTACGCAGAAAGACCTGATAGAATGATAAACTTTTTGTTGAACGCCCTCGGGAGCACACGCGGGTGTTCCCCTACAATATCAAGGAAAAGTATTCAACAATTTCTTAAGTTGACGACATTGCCCTGATAGGGGAATTTCCCCGCCACTACAAAATCAATAAATAACATAGAATGACAATAAATTCGGAAAGGAACATTATATATGTATACAGCAGTAGCACTTGACGGACCCGCGGGCGCGGGCAAATCAACTATCGCAAAACGCGCGGCAAAGGCGCTTGATTTTATCTATGTAGATACCGGCGCGCTCTACCGCTCCATCGGCTACGCCGCCACGCTAAAGGGCATCGAGCCCGTGGACTCTCCCGAGGTGGACGAGCTTTTGAAAAACACTAAGGTAGACCTCACCTTTAACGATAAGGGCGAGCAGATCGTTTTGCTCAACGGCGAGGACGTGTCGGGTTTTATCCGCACGCCCGAGGCTTCTATGACCGCCTCAAAGATCTCGGCTATCCCCAACGTAAGGGCGTTTTTGCTTGACTTGCAGCGCAATATGGCAAAGACCCACAACGTTATTATGGACGGCAGGGACATCGGCACGGTAGTCCTGCCCGACGCTCAGGTAAAGATCTTCCTGACCGCTTCTCCCGAGGCTCGCGCGCAGAGAAGATACAAGGAGCTCGTAGAAAAGGGAATGGATGTCAACTACGATGATATCCTAAACGACGTCATCACCCGCGACTACAACGATTCCCACCGCGAGACCGCTCCGCTAAAGCCTGCCGAGGGCTGCGTTATCGTAGACACCACCGAGCTCGATTTGGAGCAGAGCATCGACAAAATCATTTCTGTAATAAAGGAGAATATCTAATGGCTCAGTCAAAGGCGCTGTATACCTTCGGCAAGGGTCTCCTTATGCCGTGGTATAAGCTGTTGTACCGCTATAAAAAAATCGGAAGCGATAACATCCCCGAAGAGGGCGGATTTATCTTGGCTTGCAATCACCTTTCATTTTCCGATCCCGTACTGCTCGGGCTCTGTTCAAAAAGAAGGCTGTTCTTTATGGCGAAGGTAGAGCTGTTCGAGAATAAATTTTTCTCAGCCGTAATCCGCGCGCTCGGCGCGTTCCCCGTTGACAGGGGAGCGGGCGACGGCAAGGCTATCAAGACGGGTATGGACATCATCAAAGAGGGCAACCCCATGACGATTTTCCTCGAGGGCGGCAGGAGCAAAACAGGCGAGCTTATGCGTCCGCGCAGCGGCTGCGCGCTCGTAGCCCAGCAAACTCAGGTTCCTGTTGTGCCTGCGTGTATCACGATAGTCGGCAACCCCAAGCACACTTTCTCAAAGAGGGTCATCCACTTCGGCAAGCCGCTTACTTCCGAGGAGCTCGGACTCACTACGGTCGGCGACAGGCGCGAACTCAAAAAGGGCACGACAAGAATAATGGACGAAATCAAAAAGATGAGGGAGGAAGACCTTGCCAAATATAAGCGTAGCTAAATCCGCAGGCTTCTGTTTTGGCGTAAACAGAGCCATAACAATAGTAAACGATCTGATCGACGAGGGCAAAAAGGTCTGCACCTTGGGTCCCATCATCCACAATATGGAGGTCGTAAACGAGCTGAAACAGCGCGGATGCCGTCCGATCGACAGCATTGACGAGCTGACAGACGGCGAAACGCTCGTCATCCGCTCGCACGGAGTCAAAAAGTCGATAATCGACGAGCTCGATTCAAAAAATACTGATTACAAGGACGCGACCTGTCCGTTCGTCAAAAAAATCCACCGCATTGTGTCGGAGGCAGACCCCGAAAAAGATGTGGTTTTGGTAGCCGGCAACCACGAGCACCCCGAGGTCGAGGGTATAATCAGCAACTGCGAGGGCGACTGCTACACCTTCAACAACGAGGCGGAACTCGACAAAATTTTGGAAATTATTCCACAAAAGAATTATAATCAGGTAATTGTCGCGGCTCAGACCACTTTTGACACAAAAGAATGGAAAAAATCTGTAAAAAAAATCTGTAAAAAAAATAAAAAAAGTATGTACAAATGCAAAAATATTTGATACAATATGTAGTGCTACGTCAGTTAGGCAGAGCGAAGCGGACTTGATCGCGGCTCAGTCGGACTTTATGATAGTTATAGGAGATCGTCACAGCTCCAACACAGGCAAGCTTTTTAATATATGCAAAAGGCGCTGCCCCGACACGGTTTTGATCGAAACCGCAAGCGAGCTCGATCTAAGCAAGGTTCGATCTGCAAAACAAATAGGCGTAACTGCAGGCGCTTCAACACCTGCAAGGATAATAAAGGAGGTACTGGATACAATGAGTGAAGAAATCAAATCCGGTGAAACAACAAATTTTGAAGAATCTTTTGAGGAGTTGCTTGAGGAATCCCTCAAAAACTTAAATACAAATGAGAGGGTAATGGGTACAGTCATCAGCATCGCGCCTAATGAAGTACAGGTCGACGTCGGCAGAAAACAGACAGGCTTTATTCCTGTTAATGAGCTTTCCAACGATCCGAACGTAAAACCTGAAGA
>CADBXH010000139.1 GCA_902798605.1 uncultured Ruminococcus sp.
TTTGTCGAAAAAGTCCAGCGAAGGCTGGGCTTTTTCGACAGGCTTAACGCTGCTCAAAATAGCAGTTCTTGTAAAACGAATAATAAATCAAAAGCGAGGATGAAAATGTATAGTTTAATTCATAGCGATATGGTAGATAAAGAACACACAATTGAGTTTGAAGAACTCAACGCAACAGTATACTTCCTTAAGGAAAGTAAAAACAACGGTTTGAAAACAGCTGAAGGACTTTTGCTCGACGTATATGAGCAAAGAGTGTGTGCTTAAATATTAATTTCTAATGTCCCGATATGGTCTGGATATTTAGAAGATATATGATATAATAAAGTAGAGGGATAACCTCACACTCTAAAATTCAGTCTGGTGTCGAGACAGTTTTAGAAAGTGAGGAAATAATGAATACAACCCCGACATTAGACAAAGAAATCAAAACAGTTTACTGCTTATACAGAGTATCGACCAAAGGTCAGGTTGATAAGAACGACATACCGATGCAGAAACAGGCTTGCAGAGAATTCGCGGCTCGCCAACGCGGATGGATAATCAAGAAAGAGTTTCAGGAGAAAGGCGTGTCGGGCTTCAAAATCTCTGCCAATGATCGTGACGCGGTTCAGGAACTGAAAACCGCAGCGCTGAAAAGCGAATTTGACGTACTTCTGGTATTCATGTTTGACCGAATCGGCAGAATTGATAACGAAACGCCGTTTGTGGTTGAATGGTTCATTAAGAACGGCATCGAAGTATGGAGCGTAAACGAGGGAGAACAGAGGATGGACTCCCACGTTGATAAGCTTTTGAATTACATACGTTTTTGGCAAGCTAATGGAGAAAGCGAGAAAACTTCGCTGAGAGTAAAAACCAGACTCCATCAATTGGTAGAGGAAGGCTATTACACAGGCGGTTGTGCTCCATTCGGATACAAGTTAGTTAAAAGCGGAGTCGTCAATAAAAAGGGCAAAGAGCTTCTCAAACTTGAACAAGAGCCTTCCGAGGTTCAGATAGTGAAAATTATCTTCGAGAAAAGCGTGAAGGATGGACTTGGCTCCTACAAAATGGCTGAGTACATTAATGAACGCAAGATACTTACTCATAATGGCGCGAAGTTCCAATCCAACACCATTAAGAGAATCCTCTCAAATGAAATCTACTGCGGTTTTAATGTGAGAGGGGGAGTGAGATCGAGAAGAATCGAAGAACTCCAAATCATTGATGACGAGATGTTTGCCAAGGCTCAAAACATTTTTGAACAGCGCAAGTATACGCATGAAGAGAAAACACAATTATCCAAGAAAGCGAAATCCTCGACATTGCTTGGCGGCAACATCTACTGTGCTCATTGCGGTCAATTACTTTGTGCCAACAGCTTTATGGACAAGTATCAAACCAAAGATGGTAAATGGCATAATGGCGGACGGAGATATCGTTATCTGTGTTCCGGCGCTGCTATGAAACGAAACGGCTGCGACGGTCAAACCGTTTATACAGCGCAAAAGGTTGATGAAGTAGTCATCAGTGTGTTACACGAATGCTTCAAGAAGTTGAAGGTCACGCCAAAAGACGCTGCAATCGAGAAAAGATATAAGGCTCAAATCAAAGAGATTAAGCAGGAAATCAAAAAGCTCGAAAAGGAAACAGAAAACCTGAAACGTAGAATGCGCGACTTAGCTGCTGAAATCGCCAATGCGCTTATCGGTGACAGCAAGTTTACTGAAGAGGCACTGTCATTAGCTATTGATACGGCAAAGGCAAAGATTGAGAATAATGTCAGTCTGATAGAAGAAAAAAGATATCAGCTTAACCATAAGGAAGCAGATATCCAAAAAATGGACTATTATTATCAGCAGTTCGTTAGTTGGGCAGATGAGTTCGATAATGCTTCTGCGGAGCGCAAAAGAATGATTCTCTGTACCTTATTCAAGGAAATCACGATCGGAAAAGGGTATAAAATTGAATTATTGATGGACAACTCCTATGAGCAATTCATAGCGTCAAGGTTCATTCAGGTATTTAGAAATACACTAAATTGCGAATGCGAGTGATTGTTAACCGAGTCCCGAAAAACCCAGTAATAATCAGGAGATTTGGGACATTCAGGTATGTAGAAATACACAGTCGAGAGCGCATGACTGTTAATCATGATGTCACTGGTTCGAGCCCAGTTGGGGGAGCCAAAACAAAACGAGTCCATTAGGGCTCGTTTTTGTTTTGCTCATAAGAATTCTGAATTTTCCTTTAGCTCGAGTAAAGAATCATTTTTTGTCTTAAAATGTATTTTTCACGGACAATAGGTCGGTGCGATACTGGACAATGTTGTATCTTTGTGTTATTATATAATAAAAAGCTACATTTTTTGATTTATATATTCGATTACCGGAAGTTATGATTTGGCGTTTTTAGGAGACCGTTGAATGAAAAAGATTGTTATTATAGTCAACGTGATTATTATGGCTGCCATATTGATCTTTGTTGTTCTCTATTCCCGTTTTGAAAGCGAAGATTCTTATTTAAGGCAGGTTGAGCATTTTGAGAATATAACGGTCACTATGGAGCATGTGACCGAGAATTATATGGAAGGCGAGCAGGGGATCTGCGATGTATGGGCGCGTTATATAAATAAAACGTCCATGACGATGGAAGAGGCTACTGAATATATTCGTTCTTCGCATGTGCTAAAAAACACTTCGGCGCATCTGATCTCTGTCGATACGCTTACCGGCCTTTCAACGCGCCCGAAACAGGGAACTGCCGACGACTATGCTGTTTCATATGAACGGCTGGATCTGCTTAAAAATGTGGATTGGATCAATGAGATCGGACAGTCCATCAATGTTTCCCGCGCGTATACAAACCCTATGAACGGCGAGCAATCGCTTGCTTTCTGCAACAAGGTCACGCTTAAAGATAAAGGAAGCGGTTCTTCCGGGGAGGTGGTACTTCTTCGGGTCATCCCTATCGCGGAGCTTGAGCAGAAATGGGTCTTTCCTCAGGAGGAGTTTGCGAATGCCGAGCTCTCGATGATCGACTCCAACGGCGACTATATCCTAAAAAGTCACAGCTTTAAGAACTCTAATTTTTTTGAGTTCTATAAGTCCTATAATCAATCGGATCCCGCGTCTTCGAAGCAACTGTCTGACTATATCACTTCGTCGACCGGCTCTGTTTCAATGCTCAATTCACACGGGGAGGAGTGCGTACTCGCGTTTACTCCGCTCACCGACACTGCCGGGTGGACACTGCTTGGCTTTGTACCGGCGAAGGATCTCCGCGCGGGTATAGAAAACTGGCTTTTGGTCGGGGTGGTATCCGCGGGTCTGTTGATTTTGTTCCTCTTAGACCTGTTCTATATGCTTAATCTTAACAAGCGGCTTCAGGTCACCGCAAAAGAAGCGGAATACGCGAATAAGGCGAAAACCGATTTTCTGTCCACGATGTCGCATGATATCCGGACTCCGATGAACGCTATCATAGGTCTTACGACTATCGCCGAGAATAATCTCGGTGATGTGGAGTCAACAGGCGAGAGCCTCAGAAAAATACGGCTCGCCGGCAATCACCTGATGACCTTGATCAATGATATTCTGGATATTTCCAAGGTTGAAAGCGGAAAACTGAAATTGAGTCCCCTGACGTTTTCCGTTGTAGAGACGGTTGAAAATCTTATTAATATTTCGCAGCCGATGATCAAGGAAAAGAATATTGATTTTAGCTTCCATATAAATCAAATGGAAAAGGAATACCTGTATACCGATCAGCTTCGCCTAAATCAGATATATATCAATATCCTTTCAAACGCGATCAAATACACGGAACCCAACGGGAGCGTGAGCGTTGAATTAAGCGAGAAACAGAGCGCCGTACCCGGATGCATACAGCTTACCTATGTTGTAGCCGATACGGGTATCGGTATGAGCCCCGAATTTATGGAGACTATGTATCAGCCTTTCTCGCGCCAGATCGACAGCCGTGTAAACAGCATCCAGGGAACAGGTCTCGGACTGGCGATCACAAAGCAGATGGTCGAGCTGATCGGCGGAGTGATCGAATGTCAGAGCGAGCCCGGTGTGGGAACGACCTTTACCGTTGTGCTGGATATCCCCGTTTCCGACAGGCAGAGGGATGATTTGAAGCTTGAGCCGATCGACGTGTTGGTCGTCGATGACGATGAGAGCACGCTCCGGACAGCGGT
>CADBXH010000140.1 GCA_902798605.1 uncultured Ruminococcus sp.
ACGGTCCTTCGCTCATCATCTGCTACGCTCCCTGTATCAACCACGGTATCAAGGGCGGTATGGGCATTGCTCAGCTCGAGGAGAAGAAGGCTGTTGAGGCAGGCTACTGGAACCTCTTCAGATATGATCCCAGACTCGAGGCAGAGGGCAAGAATCCCTTCCAGCTCGATTCCAAGGCTCCCACAGCTTCTTACCGTGACTTCATCATGGGCGAGGTTCGCTACAACGCTCTTACCCGCTCCTTCCCCGAGAGAGCAGAAAAGCTCTTTGCAGAGGCAGAAGAAGGCGCAGAGAAGAAGTACGCTCACCTCAAGCAGCTCTCAGAGCTCGACTGATTTGCTTTGCAAAGCAAGTTGAATAAATAAAAATATTCCTGCCCGACGGTTTACGCTGTCGGGCAGGATTTTTTTTCGAATCGCACTGCACACCACATAAGGCTCCCCTAACGCTTTAGCTTTAGGGGAGCTGTCATTTTGCTTGCAAAATGACTGAGGGGTCGTCCTTTCCGTTCGCGCGAGTTAACCTTAACATTCGTAGGGGCGGACTAAAATGTCCGCCCGTCAATCCGCCCTTTCCTATCAGACCGCGCTGTCATTCGGAAAACAATCGCTTCCTGTCCGCGGGCGAGCAGTGATCGCCCCTACAAATAAACATCGAATTCGTCGCCTTGAAAAATCCGTAATAATATTGTATAATACTATATATAAATTATGCAGGCAGGTGAGGCGATGATAACCGCGGCGGTTTTTGATATGGACGGGCTGATGTTCGACACCGAGCGGCTGGTTTATGAAAACTGGCAGAATATGATGGACGAACGCGGTTACGACTACGACCTTGACTTTTTCAAGACTACCGTAGGCAAGCGCAAAAACGAAGTCCAGCGGCTCTATTTTGACCGCTTCGGCGACGATTTTCCGTACTGGGAGCTCGCCGATTTGGGCAAGGCTCGCTATATTGAGCGGATAAAGGCAGAGGGTATACCGATCAAAAAAGGGCTTATCGAGCTGCTGACGTTCCTTAAAGACAGGGATATAAAAATAGCCCTTGCCACCTCGACCTCGCGTCAGACGGCTCAGCTTAATCTTGAGATCTCAGACACCGCAAAGTTCTTTGACGCCCTCGTTTGCGGCAACGACGTGGTAAACGGCAAGCCTCACCCCGAGGTGTTTTTGACCGCGGCAGAGCGGCTCGGCGCAGATCCCGAGAACTGCGTCGCCTATGAGGACAGCATAAACGGCATAATCTCGGCGCACGACGCGGGTATGACGACCGTTATGGTGCCCGACTATATCGCTCCTACAGAGGAGATAATGCCGATGATAAACTACCTCTGCGGCGATTTGGCAGAGAGCATAGAAAAGATAAAGGAATTGATTTAGAATATTATTAACGGAGGTTTTAGTATGCAGGTCGGAGTTGGAATAATGAGCACGATAAGCTCGATTTTTTCGACGCTTTTGTCTTGGGCGTCGCTGGCAGCTCAGATGATCGGAAGCTGGTTTACGTTCAAAAAGATGGGTCTGCCCGGCTGGAAGGGGATAATCCCGTTCTATAACTACTACGTGCTTTTTGATACCGTTTGGGAGAAGAAAAAGTTTTGGAGATATATAACGCTGCTGATCATCACGGTGGGGTTATGTATACTCTACGCGATCGTCTTAGGCGTTTTGGCGGTAGCGGCATATCTTGTTGCCGACGCCGGCAGCCGCAGCGACGCGATGTCTTATCTGGTCGCTCTGATAATCGTGTCGGTCGTCTTTATCGGCGCGATGATCGCGGCTATGGTCGTTCTGTTTATTTTGATGTACAAACTGTTCAGCCGCCTCGCAAAATGCTTTGGAAAATCAAAGGGCTTCGCGTTCGGACTGCTGTTCCTTAACCCGATTTTTATGATGATCCTCGGCTTTGACAAATCCGAGTACTATACGATGATAGAAGAATAATCGGTGCATAATTAAAGCCTGTTACCCGGCAAATCGCTTGGTAACAGGCTTTTTGATCGTTGATCAAGAATTGCTGCTTTCAATAAATCCTTCTTCTTCGTTTAGGTTATATATTCCGTATGCGCCCAAGGTCGAATCGGTCGACCCGGATTTGTGAGCCCACTCGAGGAATTTTTCCGGAAGCTCCGAGAGCGGAGCGTCGGGGGTGTATATGTAAAGCTCATCGGCTTCGTCAAGACCGTAGGCTGTGGTATATTCATACTTTCGCTGTTCTTTGATTTCTTCGGTATCGGGCTCGTTTTTGTATTCTATGTTCAGCATTTTCATAGAATAGGTATAATCGTTAATTTTTTTAACTTCGCCGAACTGACCGGTGAAATCGCAATAATGTACGGTTCCGCCCGGATAACCTTCACCCCTTACGCCCATATCGGAATCGTGGTATTTTCCGTAAAAGCTTCCGTCAGAGTTGATGTTCAAAACCGTTGCCCACGCGCCGACTCCGCTCGTGAAAATAAAGTTGTTGTTAAGCTCGCCGAATATTTCGGAGGAGTCGTCGGGTTCCTCGGTCGTCGGTTCCTCGGTCGTCGGTTCCTCAGTAGTAGGTTCCTCGATCGGACGAGCTTCCGTGGCAACATCAACCGAAATTTGTCCTTGCGTTGTTACAGCCTCGGTGGGCTTGGTCGTTTCTTCCATCGGCTCTACAGCCGTTTTATTACATCCGGCAAAAAAGACCGTCGCAAAAACCAAAACGGCAATAACTATCAGTTTTTTCATAATCATTTCCTTTCATCTGTTTATTGATATCAAAATGTCTTGCTGTCAATAATTATAGCACAAAAATCATATAGGCGCAATAGAGAATTGAAAGAGAGAAGCGGGCGCCGGTTTTCGGGCGACCGACCCCAACGAAATAAGGTTTGTTTGTCGTCGCTACGACAAAAGGGGTACCGTTTTCGCCGGAAAAAGCTGGCTGCGCAAGCAGACTGAGGGGTCGTCCTTTCTGTTCACGCCCCTTTTTTTGCAACAGACTGAGTGCTGACGGAGAGCAAGACCCCTCCGTCAGCAGAGCTGCCACCTCCCCTAAAGTGCTGTCGCACGTCAGGGGAGGCTTTAAAATAAACAGACAAACCCCGAAGCTGCTTGAGCTCCGGGGCTTGCTTAGAGAGATTATTTATAAAAGAGAAAATGAACTTATGTCGAATATTTTTGTGAAGCTGCAACGCCTGACCCTGCCGTTAATGAAGCGTTTAAGTTTATCAAAGTTTAAATAGGCGGGATCGGATGCAACGTCACGTTGATATATTTAAAAATACCTTCTAAATTTGTCCGTCACCGTACCGCCGTATGAACAACATCCATACTATAGGTCACGTTTTCTTCGGACACCATCGTTATTGATACTTTGGGAGCGTACCTGTTGAACATTACAAGAAAGCTCTCTTTGCCGCCGTCGTGCATTCCGGTAACTATTCGCTGCACATAGTTTTGTTTTGCAAATTCCGCGCAGATCTTCGGTGCGTTGTCGTGGAACAATACGGTCATATCCGCCCCTGACTCGCGCGATACTAAGTTGAGGTATTCGATCTCGTCGCTTATCACGGTATAATCAGTCATTGGCTTCAATATGGTGAGGACTCTTAATTTACAGCCTTCGCTTTGTGCAATCTGCTCTGCTGTTTTTATAATTCTGTCGCACTCGTGCTGATCTGTCACGCATGCCAAAACCGACGGCTTATCGCTGAACAATTTTGACACCTCCTTCCTTTGCTGTGACTATATAATACGACCCGAATATGTTTGTTTTTTATTGTTAATGTGAAATTACGGTGAAAGTTTTTAAAAATCGCTCGTGAGTATACGTGAGCATAAGCGAGAAAATCAAAGAAATTCAAAGCTCTTGTACAGCTAAATTAAAAATTTTCGAAAAAGTGTTGACTTTGCGTTATAATTGTAATATAATCATAGGGCACTTAAAAAATCAGGAGGAAAAAATATGTCAACATATTTAGCAAAACCGACAGAAGTTGAGCGCAGCTGGTATGTAATCGACGCGGCAGGCAAGCCCCTCGGCCGTGTTGCTGCTCAGGCGGCCACACTCCTCAGAGGCAAGAACAAGCCCACATTTACACCCAACGTTGACTGTGGTGATCACGTTATCATCATCAACTGCAAGGACGCTGTTCTTACAGGC
>CADBXH010000141.1 GCA_902798605.1 uncultured Ruminococcus sp.
AAAAATCCTTTTGCATATCGTTTAGCTCTTTGACCTGCTTCTTGTAGACGAAGTACAAAATCAGCCAGATCATAAAGAACGCCGCTATTTGGATCGCGGCAATTATTACGGTTTCAAGAACACCGCCTACCCAGCCGAGCAGATATGATATCGGTATAAACGGCAGGACGATCAGTCCGCAGTGCAGCGCTGTTGCCGCCGCCAGAGGCAGTCTGTCAACATCGTACAAGGTCATACCGGCAAAGCACAACGCGCCGTATAAGCCCGAGAACAGACTTTGCAGGATCATAGCGATGACCGCGTTGCCGCCCGACATATCGAGCAGTTGCTGCGAGGCAAATGTCAAGCCTTCGGTTGACGAGGTACCGGTAAGAAAGGCGATAAAGTCGCCGACCAACGCGCCGATAAGGAAACCGATCCCGGCGCGTAATAATACTTTTTTCAGCATAAATACCCCTCCTCTCCGGAAAGGCGCTTTCTGATTTGCGGGATATATCTCCGCGACGCCCATGTTTCCATTCCGTTTTCAAATTCGATCCTGAGAGTGCCGACGATCGTAAAATCGTATTTTTTTACCTTTTTAAGGTTTACTATCTCAAAACGCGATACCCTCAAAAAGCTCCTGCCGAGAAGCTGCTCTACGCTTTGCAGCGACTGCTTTGCGCTGTAAACGCCGTTTGTCGCGACGATGCGAACGACCTTTCCGTCAGCCGACACCAACACTATATCGTTTTCTTCAATCACGCTCTGGCAGTTGTCGCGGTCAAGCACCATCAGCTTTTGCTGTCCGCGTTTTTTGAGGCTTCTTATCAGCTCCGACACCTGATCGTCCTGCCCGTCGGCGCGGACGATGACCTCGATATCGCCGAGCTTATTGTCCTGCTCAAAGCGAATGTTGATCCTCTTCAAAACCATTATCCCTCCGTTCGATTCTCTTTGCGGGGTGCACGCATCCGCTGCCCCGGCGGTCGCAGTAATGACAATCGTCACACCCGGGCTCGGTCAACGAAAAGTACTCGCACCACGGCTGATGCTCCCATCCGCGTTTGGTGCGGCAGCATTTGCATACAAAAAAGCTGCAGCTTCCGCGTATGACATTTTCTGCCTGCATCGTTTGTAATCTCATAACAAAGCCACCCGCCTTTCTTCCGGCAAGACGTTATTGCCGATTTTTCTGTTTAGATTATACACAACGGCATCAAATAAATCAACGGCTTTGGAACAAGCGGTATTTTCAGCGGAACAAACGGTCGCGGCGGCAATCTTAGAACGTCGGCAATCTTTTTGTCACTTCGTGATATTTCCGCTGACCGCTTCCGCGGAGGAGATCCAAACCGACGGCGATTTTCAATACGCTGTTGTAGGAGTCGAGCCTGAGGAAGGCGAAACGGTCTATCACACGGAGCTCGTAAAGTACACGGGAGACGGCGCCGCTCGTCAACGACATAACTTACACCGATACAAAAACCGCCGCGGAAAACCTCAGCGAGTTCCCTAAAAAGCTCACCGGCTAATACTATACAACAAAAAATCACCCTCACAGCGTTTTGCCGTGAGGGTGTAATTTTTATTGCGGTTATTTATTTTATCAGGCCTTCAAGCGTCTCAAAGAGCGTTTCGGGCTGTATTGGCTTGGACAGGTGGGCGTTCAGACCCGACTGCAGGCTGCGCTGAACGTCCTCCTCAAAGGCGTTGGCGGTGAGCGCGATTATCGGGATCTTCTGCGCGTATTCGCTGTCTGTTTCTCTTATAATTTTTGTCGCTTCAAGTCCGTCTGTCTCGGGCATTCGCATATCCATTAGTATAGCGTCATAGTAACCGTCGGGATTGGATTTGAATTTTTCGACCGCTATCTTTCCGTTTTCGGCGTGGTCTACCTCGATCCCGCGTGTGTTGAGTATCATAATGATGATCTCCGCGTTCATGGACATATCTTCCGCCAAAAGTATTCTCTTGCCGGTCAAATCAACCGCTTCTGATTTATCTTCCGTCGGAGCGTCGTTTTTTCGCTCCGACTCGCCGAGAGTTACCGTCACGGTAAAGATCGTGCCCTCGCCCTTTTTGCTCTCGACCTCGATATGTCCGTTCATCAACTCAACAAGGCTCTTGGTGATCGGCATACCGAGTCCGGTGCTGCCGTAGCTCGCCCCTGATGAAGCGTTTTCTTGGCTAAACGCGTCAAAAATATGCGGAACAAACTCTTCGCTCATACCGATACCGTTGTCCTTGAACGTCAGCCTGAGCATCGCTTTGCCTTCATAACGACGTCCTTCCTCGATAAGGAAGGTAATCTTTCCGCCCTTGGGCGTGAATTTGACAGAGTTGCCGAGGATGTTGATCATTATCTGCTTTAGCTTTGTGTCGTCGCCGACATAGTAATCATCAATATTGCCGATTTTTTTACACTCATATTCAACGCCCTTGTCGCTGCACTGTCCGCCGATGATCGTGTTGACCTGTTCGATGTTCTTCTTGAATGAGAACTCCTCGTTATTTATCGTCATACGACCCGATTCTATTCGGGACATATCGAGTATCTCGTTGATTATCTCGAGCAGATGCTGAGCGGACGACGCGGTTTTTTCAAGGTTCTCTCTAAGATTATCAGAGATATCAGATTCGTTTAGCGCGATTTTATTCAGACCGATGATCGCGTTCATCGGTGTGCGGATCTCGTGGCTCATATTTGAAAGGAAAACGGTTTTTGCTTTGTTTGCCTGTTCCGCCTCGGCAAGCGCCTCATTGATTGCGCGCCTTTGTTCAAGCTCCACGCGGGTCTCTTGATCAACGTCAATAAAGCACGCGCCAACGTTATGTATCTCGCCGTCGTTCCCTTGCTCGTTTACCGGCGCTAACTTGCACACCTCATAAGATTCAACGCCGTTGATGTTGATCATATATCTGTAAGAAATAACCTGGTTTTCTTTAAGCTTTTCGCGGATGTTTTCCGGTCGGATAATCTGCAAAAACTCCTCGCGGTACGGTTCAAGAACATAATTGTTGCAGTAATCTGTAAGCGCCTCAAGGTAATCAAACGTATCGCCCGTATTAAAACCGCTCAGATCGGAACGGGATTGGTAACACTCACCCTTTTTTGTATCAAGCTCGAAATAGTAAAGTCCGCGGTAATCCGACGCCAAGGCGTTTATCGTGTTCATAACCTCGGAGTGGATATTGATCTTGTACTTCCTTAGACCTTCTCTTACTCCATGGATGCTTCGGGCTATCTCGCTCACATTGCCAACCTTGCCTTGGTCGGACCGGTTCGGTACAAAATCGGAGTTCATCTTGCTGTTCAGCTCGTCAATATCCGCCGCAACATCGGCAAGGTCCTCTTGGATAGCCTTCATCTGCTTGCGCGTTCTTGATGTGAATATTATAATCAAAGCCACGCTGATAATAATAACGACAATGCAGTTTATCGCGATGGCAAACGACTGCTTTGCTATTTGCGCGTCAAACCAATCGGCGTCAAAGTCAACGGCAACGATTCCGGCGACCTCTCCCTTAGAATCAAACACGGGTGTATAGGCGCTGTAAAAGTTGCCCCATGCGTCGGAGTACGGCTCGTTGTCGACCGACGGGGTTCCCTTTGCCGCCTTGGCGAGCGCGTCGGTGTATACGATTGGAGATCCGAATTCTCCGGGGTCTTCAATAGTAGGGTCGACCGAAAAAACAAAGTGCGTGTCGTCAACGGGTTTTATACAGTAAATATATTTTAGGTCGATGTTTTCCTGAAAAACCGCCAGTGTATCGTTGATCTTTTGATATTTTACAGTTCCCTTATCCTCTTTTTTCAGCGATTTTAAATCGTCTCCGTTTATCATATCCGCCGCGGTGTTAGAGATATCGAGCATACGGTTGTGGATCAAAGTTTTCAAAGAATCCCTTGATTCGCTTATCAAAACGATACCGAGAATAATATTCGCGGCAAAAAACAGCACAGCTATAATAACCGCGTGCTTTGCGGCAAAACCGGATTTTCTTTTTTTCATTCTCTTTCCCCCTTGCGCTGACAGATAATTACCAAAAAATCATAAAAGGCTATATATATTTATCAT
>CADBXH010000142.1:0-8032 GCA_902798605.1 uncultured Ruminococcus sp.
GTCTCACGCGTCGCGATAGTGACCGTGCCGCCCTTTTTCTTCATTCCTACGCCGTGCTTAACGGCGTTTTCTACGATCGGCTGGATGCTCAGCTGCGGCAGCACAAAGTCCGTCGCCTGAATATCATACTCTATATTCAGCTTATTGCCGAACCTGAGCTTTTCGATGTACAGATACTTCTTCAAATGCTCAAGCTCCTGAGTAAACGGTACGGGATTTGTCTGCTTCAGCGAATCCATATTCCCACGCAGGTACTTGGCGAACGTCACCGTTGCCTCCTGCGCGGTTTCGGGATCTATACTGCACATCATCGCGATAGACGTCAAGGCGTTGTACATAAAGTGCGGTTGGATCTGAGATACCATAACGCCGACCTTTGCCTCGTACAGTTCCTTTTGCATCTGCTGGTAGCGGATGGATTCAAGGTACTGCTTTCTAAGGTCGTACACCAAGCGCACAATCTGATAGATCATAGTGATCGTAAGTCCGAAATAGTAAAAATGGATGTTTGTGAAAACCAAATAACGGTTCAACGCGTCTAATAAAATCGAAAGCGTAAGCGGCGTCCACGATATCAGGATCATAATAGCCCGCGAGTTGTGCCTTGTCTCAACAAACAGCAATGCCGTAATAACAAGCGTTCCGGCAGCCGCTAATAAATACATTATCGGCGAGGTCGCGTATAGATCACTGACATTAGTGAATTGCAGCACTATCACCGCTATCACTGCCAGAATATACACGGTTGCGACAACGTTTGCCACAGCGCGCGCCACATTGCCCGTGAGGTTGGATTTAAAATAGAACATTATCGATATGAACAGACAGTAACCGAGCAAAATCACTATCGTCATACAGGCTCCGGGGTCGATTATCCACATATTCATATAGACGCTAGCCCGCTGTCCGATCATAAACATTCCCCAGAAAAAGCAAAGCGCGCCAAAGGCAAAATATTGATAATTGATCTTGCCCAGAATAAATCCCGCTATCGGGAATAAAAATATTCCGAAAAAGCAAACCAGCAAAAATGCCAGCACCGGCGGCAAAACATCAAAGAAGAATTTAAGATAAACTCCGTTTGCTTCGCTGAACATTTGACGACCTCCAAAATAAATTCCTTCTCTCCGAGCTTGCCGTCAGCGTTCAGCGTTGCGCTGTAAGAAGTTATTGTTTTGTATCCGGGCGAATCCGGTAAGCTGACCTTTGACGCGTAGCCTTCGGAATACATCATATCAAAATTCTCGGGCTCGAACATCGGATCGTTTGGATTATCCGAGGATGATATATACAGCTGCCGCAGATCCTCCTTGCCGAGGTAAGTTAGCTCAAACACCGGTTTGCCATCAGTGGTTTTCGTGGTGTACCACACATTCTGCGAGGAAATCGTGATATTTTCGGAAAACATCGTGGTAAAATCGGACATTTTTCCCTTAAAAGTGATTTTGTGAAATCGCTCGTTGATCGGATCGTAGCCGTCGGTCGGCTTCCATTCGCCGCCGTCTACGGAATATTCTCCCTCGAGAAAGACCGCCCTTGAAATAGTCGTATCAAGCTTTAAGTAATTTTGAGCGCCGTAAACGATCAATCCGATAAACAGCAAAATCACTACGCTGACGCCGACAAAAGTCCACTGTCTGCTTCTCAGCACCTTTATCATTCTTTCACCTCGCAATTATTATTGATTTGACCGGATCTCTTTGAAGATGATCCGTCCGTAAAACCTAATAATATTATAAAAAACAAATCACATAAAGTCAATGCGGTTATATTTAATATTTCTGTCTTGTGCAGATAAACGCTCCTCCCGTTTTGCAGGGGGAGCGTTTGTCTATCTATTGACTGTCGTTTAATGTGATCAAATCGATTCTGTCATTATTTGTTAACGATATACATACCGTTGTTGTACTTGGAATTGCTGGTGTTGCCCCAATCCTTGATGAGCTTTTCGCCCAGACCGTGACCGTACTCAACGAATACATTCTGACCTCTGCTGCTGTTATCGGTGAACTTGCAGTTCTTGATAACGTTGTTATTGTCGATGTGGAACAAACGGATCGCGCCGCCTACGTGGTCAGCCTTGTTGCCTTCGAAGGTGCAGTTGGTGATGCTGTTGGTGAAGTAAGATTTGTCATAAGACATACCCGGTACGATGAAGATCGCGCCTGCCTGGTCGTTAGAGGAATTGTTCCTGAATGTTACGCCGTCTGCATTAAGGTTTGCGCATGCGATCGCTCCGCCGGCGCCCTTCTTCAGATCGTCCATCGTCGTATAGTATTTGTCATTGCTCATTTTGTAGCTGACGTTGCCTTCAAAGAGACCGCCTACAACCTTCAGCTTGCTGCCGGCAGCGGTGTGAGTTTCTGCAAAGATCGCTCCGCCATAGCCGTTGTTAGCCTTGTTGTTCTTAAAGGTGCAATCCTTGATGAACGGCTCGTTTTCGGATTCGGTATAGATCGCGCCGCCGTCTTTGGTGCTCTGGCAGTTTTCAAAGGTGCAGTTAGTCAAAATGATCTGTGAATCCTGCGGCAATACGCGCAGACCGGATTCATTCTTTGCGTTTCTGATCGTGCAGTTGTTCAGCTCGACCTTCATATCCTTGGTGTAATAGTTGCTGTTCCTGTTTAAGCCGATATAGATGCCTGCCCATGAGGTGTCGGTTATGGTAAGGTTATCTGCCTTGATATGTACATTTGTTCTGCCGTCGGTTCTGAGACCGTTATCGCCGCCCTTGATAGTGCCGTTTTTGATGTCGAAGAAGGTGTTGCTCATGAATCCGAAGGTCGGAAGAAGGGAGTATGCGGTGTTGTCGATCGTGTGTCCGCCGAGGTCAACAGTAACCTTGCGGCCGTCCTGTACATGGAAGTTTCCGCCGTCTGTAAAGCCGTACTTGTTCTTATCGAGGTTGTCGAAGTTGAAGCACTTGCCCTTGACGGACTTGATGTCGTCGCGAAGGTCGATCCTAAAGTCCTTGTTTGTGGAGCAAGCCTGAGCCCACGCCTCTGTGAATGTGCGGAAGCCCTTTACCTTGATGCCGTCAACGGGCTCTGCGAGTGTAACGATAGCCTGTACCATCTTGCCGTCTTTGTTGTTGGAGTCGATAGCTTTTTTGTAAGCCTCGTTGAACTTGCCCATTGCGTCTGAGAGGTCGGTTTCAAAGTTCTGGAAATAAGCGTAGGGCTTTTCTCCTTCGGCGGGCTTATATGTACCCTTCTGAACCTCGTACTCCTTGACCTTGTAAGCCATATTGTTGAGGAGGAGCATTGTGAGGTAGTCTATCTCGGCTTCGAAGTGGATGCTGCTGATCTCGCCGTTGATATCTTCCTTAACGATCTTAAGGAAGTCTGTGGAGTCCTTCCAGTTGTGAGTCTCTTTGTAATTTGCCATTACCTTTTTGTAGAGGTAATCGGTTGTGGTCTCATAAGCGTTCTTCTTGTCAGTGCTGTGACGCTCGCCGAGTACATATTCCTTCATCTTGTTAAAGTTCTTCTCTAAGCTCGAAATGTTGCAGGAGCTCGATGCGAGGATATCCTTGTACGCGCCGTAGGTTTTGTCGTCGATCGTGCCATCGCTTTTATAGCTGATGTTGTCGCTGTGCTGACGGATCTTTTTGAGAGCGTTTTTGTAGTCGTCGCGAATGCTGTCTGCTTCCATGCGGAAGTCCTTGGTGTCGATGTTGCTGTTGATGACCTTTAAGTTCTTCATTTCTTCTTCGTGGTTCGTATTGACAGCTTTTCTGAGATCTTCGATCTTATCGATTGCATCCTTGACTGTCGGCTCTTTTTCCTCATTGCCGTCGAACACCCAGTTGAGCAAGTAGCCTGTTCCCATCTTTAGGAGCGAACCGGCAATGCTGTTGGTTACGAACTTGTCGATCGTCTGGGTGAGTGCAAATGAGCTGACATCTTTTGCAACGCTCTTTACTGAGAGTGCGGAAGCGCTTGTCATTGCTACTGTGCCTACTGAAAATACTGTGATTGCTGAAAGTACGCCTGCGATGATCCTTGTTTTCATTGTCTTAGTGTTTTTCATTTTTCTTTCTCCTTTTTCTGAATTTTTGTTTGTGTTGTTATTATTGAGGGTTGAGAGTTTGTTCATCATTGTCATGGTGATTTCTCCTTTTCTTAAGATTTGATCGAGGGATTTTTGTTTTTGTTTTTGTTTGTTCCCTTGACTGTGACTATAGTATATCAGGTGCTCTACAACAGAATTACAACAAAAAACAACAGTTTTTAAGGTTTTTTAAATTTTTTTCAAATTTTTTTAAAATCTTTATTACGATAAATGACAGGTAGAGTAGCATAATCTTTGTTGTTTTTCAATAGCATTTTTCAGACTGGACTTCCTCCGGTCTTTTTGGCGTGCCTTCTTCATAAAAACACAGCCGAGATTTTTATCTCGACTGCATTTCTATCTGTTATTACTTTTTTATCTTAATGATATTGGGCCTGAGCTGGACTTTTTCGACAATCTGAGCCTCCGATTCAAGCGGATTTATAGGCTTTTCTATGTCTTAAGCAAGGTACTTGATAAATGAAGAATATAGTAAAGGCGCCACAGCGAATTGTGCGGTGGCGCCTTAAGATTATGGTTGAGATGTTTAATCCATGTAATCGTCATACAAAAAATCAGCCCAATAATACTGGCTCATATACTCGTTCTGGTACGCGTTGACCGCGCCTGCGTCAAGCTCCTTAAAGCGGTAGTAGTCGCAGTCGAGCACCTCGGGATTTACCGCGAGGGCGTTATAGCTGCGCACCACAGCCGCTTCCGCTCCGACCGCCTTGAGGCTTTTTATCATTGCGTAGATATAGGTTTGAAGGAGATTTTGCAGCTTTTTTTCATATGGCTCGTCCTCAAAGATCGCGGCGAATATCTCCCGCGTAGTGGAGGAGCTGCCCTGCTTGTGGACAAGGTAGGCAAATACCTCCTTAGCCTTGCTGCGCTCAAAGCGGACGTGAGCGCCGTCGGGCGTGAACACGTCAAAGTGCGCAGATCTTCCAGTTCCGCCTTGACTTCCTCAGCGGTTACGGGCTTCATAATGTAGCCGGACGCTTTCATGTCCATCGCGTCTCCCTTGTAATCGGAAAAGCCGGTGACAAAGATGATATTCATTTTGGGGTTGATTTCCTTTAGCCTTTTTGCGACCTCTACGCCGTTCATGCCGCGCATATGGATATCCAGAAAGGCGACGTCACAGCCGTTTTGTTTGGCGTCCTCCAACAGATCTGCCTGCTTACGGAACGCCGTGACTTCAGCGTCGGACTTTGCTTCGCGGATTGCCGCTTCCAGCATTTTCAGAGCCAAAGGCTCGTCGTCAAGACATAGTATTCTCATTTTTTTGACCCTCCTTAGGTAATATTACGATCGCTGTGGTGCCCTTGCCGACAACACTTTCGATTTTTACCTCGCCGCCGCACATATCGTGCAGGCGTTTTTTTGTGTTTTCCATACCGACGTGCGAGCGGCCGTCATCCTTTTGCTCGTTGACGTCGAAGCCCACTCCGTCGTCTTCTATTACGACCTCATACGCTGTTTCGGTTTCACGGGTAGAGATCCTGACCGTACCTCCGTCCTCTTTCATTCCGACGCCGTGCTTGACGGCGTTCTCGACAAGCGGCTGAACGGATAGCAGCGGCAGCACAAAATCGGTCGCCTGTATGTCGTACTCGATATTCAACAAATCGTCAAACCGCAGCTTCTCAATATATAAATACTTTTTCAGATGTTCCAGCTCCTGCGTGAACGGTACCGGACCGGTTTGTTTTAAAGAATCCATATTGCCGCGGAGATATTTGGCGAAGGTGATCGTCGCTTCTTTAGCGATCTTGGGATCGATCTCGCACATCATTGCGATGGACGTCAGGGCGTTATACATAAAATGAGGACGGATCTGTGACGTCATCACGCTGACCTTTGCCTCGTACAGCTCCTTTTGCATCTGTTGATGTCGGATCGCTTCTTTATACTGTAACCTCAGATCGCCGATCAGCCGCACGATCTGATACGCCATCGTTATAGCCAAGCCGTAGTTGAAGAAGAAAGAACCCGCAAGATGAGTGTACTGGTCGATAATATCAAGCACAAGCGAGACAACAAGCGGACTCCAAGACATCAGGAAAATCAGCGCCTTGCGGTTTCCGCGCGTTTCAATCGACAGCAACGTTATCATCACCGCGGTAAATACCGCTAATATGATGAACATATGGGGCGAGGTAGCCGTCATATCGGCGGTGTTTGTAAGGTGAAGCAAAGCAGCCGCAGCTACCGCCGCAAAGAACACAAGGATCGTAACATTGGCGATCGACCTTGTGATCGGTTTTATCATATTTGATTTCAGATACAGGAAAATCGAGGTGATAAACAGATATCCCGTCAGCTTCACCGCCAGCAAGCAAACCGTAGGGTCGAGGATCCACAGATTCATAAATTCCCGGAGCGTCTGCATTATCATATAAAGTCCCCAAAAGAAGCACATCATACCGAAGCAGAGATATCTGTAGTTGACTTTGCCGAGGATGAAGCTTGAAATGGGAAAGAAAAACAATCCGAAAAAGCAGACAAGCACAAAGAGCATTGCGCTCGGAAGAGATTTGAAAAACATATGGTTAAAAATCCCCCCGAAGAAGGTGACGTTTGCGCTGAAGCATTCGGAAAAGCTGAGCGTCGCGACACTGTACGGGTACTCAACCTCGAGGATCATATCCTGTTCTCTGCTGAGGACCGTTTCGGGAAATGATGAAGTCGCAAGTTGATCGACCTGATAACCGGGTGTAGAAGTCATTCTGTCACTCGGACCGTAGTTCTCCTCGGGAATGTCGGGCGGAGTACGGCGGTTGCTCAATTCAAATGTTCCGTCACTCGAGCGCAGCGTGTACCAGACGTCCCTCGTTGAAAAGACGAGGTTTTCAAAAGCGGGAATAAGCTCGTTGACCTTTCCGCGTATCTTTATATTATGAAAATATTCGTTGATGCTCTGTTTTGAGTCGATCGGCTTCCACTCGCCGTCATCAAGAGAATACTCTCCGTCGAGTATGACGTTCATTTTGTCGTTGGTAAAATCGGCCTCAATATACGGTATGCACTGCACCACTATAAAAACGAGCGACAAAACAACAAAGCTTGCTATGACTGCCGTCAGACCCTTGCCGCCGAGAATATTGTTTATTCTTGTTTTCATAATAATCACCTTTGTCATAGTGTTATTTTATTATAACATATCGGTTTGAGAAATAAAAGTTAAAAAATTCTTAAAAATTTTTAAAAAGCCTGATATTTGCAAAGAAGTTGCAAAGGTCGGTTTGCTATACTTTAGTCACAGTCAAGGGAAACAAAAAACTTCTTGAAAAAAATTTCAAAAACTTTTTTCAAAAACCTGAAAATCTGCAAAGAAGTTGCAAAGATCATCCTGATATACTGTAGTCACAGTCAAGGGAAAAGCCGAGGCGCAAAGCCCTCGGATAACGACCACCGAAAGGAGAAATCACAATGAAAAACACACTTAAATCTATCCGCAACGGAATCTTAGCAAATTACCTTCCGACAGATCCGCTTGAACTTATAGCTTTCTTAGCCAGAAACCTAATTTTATTTATCGGAACCATTTTTGTTATCAAATTGATTTTTTAAGAAATCATATAATAAATATTTTTTCAAACTATTTGAAAACCGCAAAGATTTGCAAAGAACTTGCAAAGATCACCCTGATATAATAAAGCCACAGTAAAACAAAACCTACTTGAAAGGAGTAACCACCATGAAAAAGACCAATCAAATCACAACAACCAATATAACCAACAACACTAACAACACCAATACAACTACCAACAAAGGAGTGAACAACATGAAAAAGACAAAAAGATTCAAGACCAGATTGATCGCAGGCATTCTTTCCGCAATTACAGTATTTTCAGTAGGCACCATGGCTATCGGCTCCGCTTCCGCTTTTGCTATCCCCGGAATCGCTGAAACCGTACTCAGCACCACCTTCGGCTACGCGAAGGACGAAGTGATGAAGTTAGCCGGTCCCGAG
>CADBXH010000142.1:8086-8550 GCA_902798605.1 uncultured Ruminococcus sp.
CCCGAGCTCTCAAAGATGGGACTTTCTCCTATTTTGAACAAGGTTCTCGGACTCGAAGATGACGGTCCCTCCAATCAGGACATTCTCGACAAGATTGACAAGAGTACCGAAGAGATCAAGGCAGAGATCAACAAGGTTCTCGACGAAGTGAAAGACCTCTCCACTCAGACAGCCAACTATCACACTCTCCAGATGAACCAGCTCAAAGCCATCAACAGCAACATCGACACCAAGGATTTCAGAGTACAGGCTGACACCGTAGCGGCAGATTTCGCACACGCTTTGAAGCGTATCGACGAGAACAAGGCGAACATTACCTGCGACGGCAATGACAAGATCAACAACACCACCTACAAGGCTTACAAAGAAATCCTCGCAGACCCCAAGTGCAACGTCAGCTCCATGCAGGCAAACTTCGACGAAATGCTCCGCTTCCTCAAAGGACAGCGCACCTCCAACAACAA
>CADBXH010000143.1 GCA_902798605.1 uncultured Ruminococcus sp.
CCGCTTTGCGGCATTTCCCCTATTAGGGGAATTTCACGCGGGTGCTCCCCTACAATGGCAAGGAAAAGTATGCGATTATTTCTTAAGTTGACGACATTGGCGGCGGAGGGGGCAACGCAGGTGTATATACTACGTTTTCCTTTGCAATAACTCGCGCTGTTTCCAACGCAGCCCCCTCAGTCAGAGCGACTAAAGCCGCTCTGACAGCTCCCCCGTAACAAGTGACGGGGGAGCCTTTTAATCTCTTTGAAAACTCAGGACAGCCGTTAAGCTGCCCTGAAATATTTTTCTTTATTCGTCATCGTCATAAAAACTGATTTGACTTACTATATCGTCGATCGCCTCGTCCGAGATAACGTTTGGCTCGTCAAGGTATTTTGCGCGTTTTTCGATGCTGTCGATCGCCCATTGCATCTGCTCCTGCGGAGTTGACGGCTTGCGCGGAGCCTCGTAGATCTCATCGTCCTCGGGGTTCTGGATATTAACGTATTTCTCCCCGGGCTGTTCCGCTGCCTGCGGTTCCTCCTCGGTCTCTACAAGCGCGGGCTCACTTCCGTCATCGGGAGCCTCGTTGACCTCGGGCTGAGCGGCTTGAGGCGGCTGTGCATCTTCTGCCTGCTGCGAATTTTCCTCCGGCTGAGCGCTCTCCTCCGGTGCCTGTTCAGCTTCGCCCTGCGGTTGCTGAGCGGCGTTCTGCTCGCTCTTGTCAATGCCGAAATTAGGATCATCGTACTGCTCATCAATAGCCTCTGCCGCAGCCATAATGACCTCGCCGGGAGCGTCGATCTGCTTTTCGCGTCTTGCCTCCGCAATAGCCTTTAGCTCGTCAAGATGATTGATCGGCTTTTCGACCTCGGGATCGGTCTCGTCAAAGTAAATGTCATACCAAACAAGGAAAACATAGATCGTCCAAACCCTGCGGCTGTTGTCCTCTTTCTCGGTAAAGTGCTCGTCAAGCCACTTGACAAGCTCCTCTGTATTAAAGAACTTCTCGGCTGTTTTGCCGGTGAATTTTCTTCTGACGATGTTATAGTATTTTTCGTCCTTGAGCCACTCTCTGGTAGGTACGGGGAATCCGAGCTTTTCCTTCTGAGCGGTCTGTTCGGGCAGATGCTTTTCCGCCGCCTTGCGCATAGCGTACTTGGTATTGTACTTGTTTACACGCAGATGAGTCGGAATGGTAGAAGCGACCTTGAACACCTCTTTGTCGAGGAAGGGAACTCTGAGCTCAAGGGAGTTTGCCATACTCATTCTGTCCGCCTTGAGCAGGATGTCGCCGACCATCCACATATTGATGTCGAGGTACTGCATCTTTGTAACTTCGTCGTACTTGCGGCAGCGGTAGTAATGCTTTCTGGCGTGCAGCTGCGGAGCCGTAGCGATCGAGGGATCCTTCAGGATATTTTGCTTCTGCTTGAGGTCGTACATATAGGCGTTGCCGATGTAGCGCTCCTCGAGCGGGTCACAGGCGCGGATAAGATAATCGCGTCCCTTGATGTCGGGCAGCTTTGTGCAGATAAAGCGGATGCCCTTGCGCAAAAAGTGCGGAACGATCTTTTGATACCACTTGAACACACGCGGGTCGTTGTAGCAGGTGTAGCCGCCGAACAACTCATCGGCGCCCTCGCCCGAGAGCACGACCTTAACGTACTGGCTCGCGAGGCGCGACACAAAGTACAGCGCTACGCAAGAAGGATCGGCAAGCGGCTGATCCATATAGTACTGAACCGTGGGAACAGCGTCCCAGAATTCCTCGCTGGAGATAAGGTGGGTGTGGTGCTCGACTCCGATCTCCTTGGACAAGCCCTCTGCCCAGCTTATTTCGTTATATCTCTCGCCGAAGTCAAAGCCTACGGTAAAGGTCTTTTGGTCGGCAAAGTAGGTGGATACATAGCTTGAATCAACACCCGATGAAAGGAAGCAGCCAACCTCTACGTCGGCGATCTTGTGGGCGTTGACCGAACCCTCGAATGCCTTTTCGATCCTGTAGACCGCCTCGTCCTCGCTCATATTCTCATCGGGATTGAAGCGCGGCTCAAAGTAACGGGTTGTTTCGATCTCGCCGTTGCGATACCACAGATAGTTGCCCGGGAGCAAGCAATACACGTCCTCAAAGAAGGTCTCGGGCGGTACAGCGTACTGGAACGAAAGGTAGGTGTCGAGAGCGCGCTTGTTGAAGCGCTTTACGAACTTGGGGTATTTTAAGATACTCTTGATCTCGCTCGCGTACACGAACTCACCGTCAACAGTGGTGTAGTGCATCGGCTTGATTCCGAAAAAGTCGCGCGCGATAAAGAGGCTTTTGTCCTTTGTATTGTAGATAGCGAAGCCGAACATTCCCCTGAGCTTGGGCAGCATATCCTCCTGCCACTCCTCAAAGCCGTGGATCAAAACCTCGCTGTCGGACTCGGTGCTGAACTTATGCCCCTTTTCGATCAGCTTTTTTCTTAGTTTTTTATAGTTATAGATCTCGCCGTTAAAGGTGAGCACAAGTGTTTTGTCCTCGTTATAAATCGGCTGATGACCTGTATTGATGTCGATAATAGAGAGCCTGCGAAAACCCATATTGATGTCTTCGCCGTTATAAAAGCCGTCCGAATCGGGGCCGCGGTGGGTGATCACCTCGGTCATATTTTTAAGAACTTCGTCACGGTTTTCAAGCATACCTGTAAAGCCGCAGATACCACACATATTAATAACCCCTTTCCAAAGGATAATATTTGTCCAATATACTTTTTTATTGTACCACATTATAATGAAAATTTCAATAAAGAATTAAAAATTTCTCGGTTGAAGTTTTTTTACTATTATATTATACTAATAATGGAATACATTCGGATTTACTAAAATACAGGGGTGGTATTATGATCAAAAAATACACTTTAGGCAAGCCGATAAACACAGGTGCGGTCGTAAAGGAAGTCAAGGCGTCCGATTGGGGCGGATTCCCGTTTGAGCGCAAGCAGGGCGACAGCTTTGTTTTTGAGTTTTCGACGGAAAAGGACGACATTATCTATGGGCTCGGCGAAACCAACCGCGGTATCAACAAGCGCGGCTGGGTATATGAGAGCTGGTGCAGTGACGATCCGTTCCACACCGAGACAAAAAGCTCGCTCTACGCGGCGCACAACTTTATCATCATCGGCGGCAGGAATATCGGATTATTCATCGACTTCCCGTCGAAGATCCGCTGGGACATAGGCTACACTCAGGCGAATAAGGCGGATATAACGATATACGGCGCGGACTTTGACATTTACATAATCACCGCCGAAAGTCCGAGAGAGGTCGTCAGGGAATTCCGCGGGCTGATAGGAAAAAGCTATATTCCGCCGTTTTGGGCATTTGGTTTTCAGCAGAGCCGCTGGAGCTACCATAACAGCGAGGCAGTGGGCAGGATAATTGACGGCTATGACAAGGCAGACATCCCGCTCGACTGCGTTTACCTTGATATCGACTATATGAAGGACTACAAGGACTTTACTATTGACGGTGATAAATTCCCTGATTTTGAAAGCTTTGTCGCCGATAAAAAGAAAAAGGGCATCCGCCTTATCCCGATAATCGACGCGGGCGTCAAGGTCGAGGACGGCTACGAGGTCTTTGAAGAGGGCAAGGAAAACGGGTACTTCTGCAAAAAGGCCGACGGCAGCGATTTTGAGGCGGGAGTCTGGCCGGGCATTTGCCGGTTCCCTGATTTTCTCAGGCAGGACGTGCGCGACTGGTTCGGCTCAAAATACAAAAAACTCACCGATATGGGTATAGAGGGCTTTTGGAACGATATGAATGAGCCCGCGCTGTTTTATTCCAAGGAGGGCATCGACTCCGCGCTTGACAAGGCGATCGAACTGAAAGGACAAACCCTCGATTTAGGCAAATTCTTCAACCTCAAAGACACCTTTATGGGACTGTCTAACCGACATGACGACTACGCCTCTATCTATCACACGGTCGACGGCAGGCAGGTCAACCACCTTGACGTCCACAACATCTACGGCGCGAATATGACGCGCGCCGCGG
>CADBXH010000144.1 GCA_902798605.1 uncultured Ruminococcus sp.
CACCGCGATCTATCAGGACTATACGGTCCCGCCGTATTACGATTCAATGATCGGCAAGCTGATAGTTCAGGCGCGCACCAGACCCGAGGCTATCAGAAAAATGAAGATGGCTCTCTCGGAGCTCACGATCGACGGCATAGAGATCAACCGCGACGTGCTCGCCGAGATCTTGTCGGACGAGCAGTTCGTAAGCGGCGAATACACCACCGATTTTATGATCGGCTTTGAAGATAGACATAACAAAAACAAGTAATTAACATAAGCGGAAAGGACAAATTATGGATTTGTTTGCCTTTGTAAAACCGAAAAACGAGCTTGAATCCCCTGCGGAAAAGCAGCAGAACGTGCCGTTTGTTCCCGAGGAAATGTGGATCAAGTGCCCCAACTGCAACACGATGCTCCTCACCACCGATATGGAGGAGAACCTGCACGTATGCACGCACTGCGACCACCATTTTCGCCTAAGCGCAAAGCAGAGGATCGCTCTGCTTGCCGACATGCACACGTTTGAAGAGCGCGACGCGGAGCTTACAAGCGAAAATATCCTTGACTTTCCGGGCTATGACGAAAAGCTCCAAAAGGCAAAGAAAAAGTCAAACGAATCCGTGATTTGCGGAACATGTGAGATCAGCGGTATCAAAACCTTCCTTTGCGTGATGGACGCGGATTTTATGATGGGCAGTATGGGCACCGTAACGGGCGATAAAATCACCCGCGCCTTTGAATACGCAACCGAAAAACGGCTCCCGATCGTGGTATGCACCGTTTCGGGCGGCGCGCGTATGCAGGAGGGAATCCTCTCGCTTATGCAGATGGCAAAGACCTCCGGCGCAGTAAAGCGTCACAGCGACGCGGGTCTGCTGTACATAACCGTACTCACCGATCCCACCACCGGCGGCGTTACCGCGTCGTTCGCTATGGAGGGCGACATCATCCTTGCCGAGCCAAACTCACTTGTGGCGTTCGCGGGGCCGCGCGTTATCGAGCAGACGATGCGCCAAAAGCTCCCCAAGGACTTCCAGACCTCCGAGTTTGTTTTGCAAAAGGGCTTTATTGACGCGGTAGTAAGCCGCGGAAAGCTGAAAAAGACTATTTACAGACTGCTTAAAATGCACGGATACGGGGAGGCGGAGTAATGGCTGAAAAAAACATACAGGCAAACGCCGCCTATGATAAGGTGCTTGCGGCGCGCGACGCCAACAAGCTGACCGCGGTGGATTTCATCGCCAATATGTTCGGCGAAAGGTTCATTGAGCTGCACGGCGACAGAAGATATTCGGATGACAAGGCGATCGTCGCGGGGCTCGGGATGCTCTACGATATGCCCGTCACCGTGATCGGTATAGAAAAGGGAAGAAACACAAAGGAACGTATGGAGCGCAACTTTGGTCAGGCTCATCCCGAGGGCTACCGCAAGGCGTTGAGGCTTATGAAACAGGCGGAAAAGTTTCACCGTCCCGTGCTCTGTTTAGTTGATACCAGCGGAGCGTACCCCGGTATCGGCGCGGAGGAGCGCGGTCAGGGTCAGGCTATTGCCGAAAACCTGATGGAGATGATGGTGCTCAAAACCCCTATACTTACCATTCTTATCGGCGAGGGAGGCAGCGGCGGCGCGCTCGCGCTCGCGGTCGCGGACGAGGTTTGGATGCTCGAAGATTCCGTCTACTCGGTAATCTCTCCCGAGGGCTGCGCCTCTATCCTCTGGAAGGACAGCTCAAAGGCTCCCCAGGCGGCAGAAGCGCTGAGGATGACCGCTCAGGATCTGTTCGGTCTCGGCGTGGTAGAGCGTATTATCCGCCAGCCTAAAGCGGAGGACAAGGCGATGTTCGAGAGTTTAAAAATGCTCGTCAACCGCACCTTTGAAAAGAACCTGAAGCTCTCAACCGAGGAGCTCACAAATAACCGCTACGCCCGATTCAGAAAGATCGGCGCACAGGAATAAAAAATATTAAAGGCAGCCGAAAAGGGCTGCCTTTTTACTGAAAAAGCATTGACAGTACGGCAAAAACCAGATACAATTAAAATATAATTTATCGGAGGTGCCGTTTATGAAAAAAGTCAGAAAAATCATATCTGTTATCTTAGTTGCAGTTATGCTCGCCGGCATAGCGGCGATCGCGCCCGTAACGGCAGACGCGGCTGTTCCTGCTTGGAAAACCGCGTATGAGAACTATGTCTATAAGGTACGGCAAGAAGTAGATGCTGACGGCGGTTGGGGCTGGCTCAAAGATCTTGACGGCAACGGTATTCCGGAGTTGTTTTTGTCTCTTAGAAGTTTTGGATCTACACAAGTTATTTCGTATTATAACGGTGAATTGAAGGTTGTTGCCGCATCTGCTTACGGAAAGGTTTATGTCCAAAACAATATGTTCCTTTTATCATGGGGCAGACAAGGTAGCAATGGGGACACGGTGTACAGACAAAACGGAAAGTCTAACGTTATTTTTGATGGAAAATGGTCGGATAAAACCAATAATTATAAGTACCGTTATAACGAAACATCTGATTATACTCAGGCTTCGCAGTCTCAATACTACAGCGCGCTGAATTCCGTATTTGACAAAAGCAAGGCAGGAGTTCTTAACTATAACAACTGTTATCAGTACACTCCGTTAATCATTAAAGCTATATATAGTTATGATTCTCCACCTGTTGCGCCGAATGTGAGCCTTTCCAATAATTCCGCAGGAATTTGCGCGGAGTGGAACAAGGTCGCAAATGCTGCAAAGTACAATGTGTTCTACAAAAAAGCAAGCGATTCAAGCTGGTCTTCGTTCCAGACAACGAACAATAAAGCGCAGTTAAAAAACTTAAAAACAGGAACTCTTTACTATGTCCAGGTTCAGGGTGTGACCTATTTAGGTAAAAAGGGATATTACTCAAAGGTTAAGAGTATGACTTTTCTTGCTCAGACGAAAATCACAAGTATCGACTATAACGGTATCAATACAATAAAATACAATTCCGTTGGCGGTGCGAACAAATATCAGATCGCAAGATTGAAAACAGGCGACAAAGGCTATACATATTTCATAACCACATCCACATCTTTTAGTGAGTACGCAACGTGCGGTATCGCCTATACATATCAGGTAAGACCTATGTATGCTACTCAAAACAGCGGCACAGCCTACGGAGCATGGTCGCCGAGCAAGTCTATAGGGACTCTTATAGTTCCAACATTAACGCTCTCAAAAAAGGGCAAGGCGGTAGTAGCCAACTGGAACAGCGTCCCCGAGGCGGTTAAGTATGAAGTGTACTTTAAGTCTGCGTCCGCAAGCAAGTGGAGTATGGTGACCACAACAAAAACCACGCTTCCCATAACAGGCGTTGTTTCGGGAACGACCTATTATGTTCAGGTCCGTCCGATCGGCAACAAGGTGAGCGGCCGTTATTCGGCGGTAAAGAGTATTAGATATTACACGAACGTAATGCCCGAGCTTCATTAAGAACAACTTATATATAATCAGGCACACAGCCATTCCGCTGTGTGCCTGATTTTTTGCTTTATTTTATGCTGTTTAGGTCAATTTCAATAACTGCGGTTTGATTGCTGTCTGACGAACGAAAACCGTGTTTTTTTAGGGCAAAGTATGCTTTTTCCACTTTATTCAGAGCGGAGAATTTAACGGCTCGCGTGTCAGATTCTCCCGGATTTTTGTCACTGTATATTTTGTATTTGTTATACGGGTCATTGATTACAACCAAAGGCTTGGCGTTCTTTGCGGCTTCACCGCTTGGTTCAAGATTATTGCCGTCTTTATCAAAGAAAGCGAGTTCAAAATTGGCAAAGTTAATCTTTTCGCCGGTAGTGTTCTTAAACTCAAGGGTCATTTCATAGTTTGTGTATTCTTCGGGAGAAGAGGAATCATTGGAAGTTTTTTTGATATCGGCAACTCTGACCGAGCCTGCGTTTTCCAAATTAGCATATTCCCCGATTTTTTGAACTTTATATTTTGAAATATCTAATTTGTCTATAGGATAAACTACTTCTATATCGGATATATCTCCGATTTTTTGAACTTTATATTTTGAAATATCTAATTTGTCTATAGGATAAACTACTTCTATATCGGATATATCTGAATCGGAAACCTCATAATCAGAAGACTCCGCGTCGTCCTCGATGATCACTTCCGTGGTCGATTTTTCCTCGGTAATCGGGGCAGAGTTAAAAATCATCCTCGAAAAAATCGCGAGGAATATTCCCGCAATTATAACCGTGCCGATAATGCAGAGGAGGACTATCAAGCCCGCCTTTGACTTTTTCTTGGGCGCAGTGGGCTGCCGGGCTGCGCTTACGGGTTGATTTGGATACGCAGCTTGCGGAGGAATAGGAGCCTGTGCCGGCTGAGCCTGAGTGTTTTCGGGCTTTAACTGAAAGCCGCAGACAGGGCATTTAGGGTCGTTCTCGGCGTTAAAGCCGCAATTCGTGCATTTCATAATTTTTACCTCACAAATAGCTTATATCAATATACTAATCCACCTGATACAAAAAGTCAATAGCTGTTGAATAATGTCAAGTCTTGGGGTATAATAAAGGGAAGGAGGCTGTTATGAAAAGATTTTTTTCGGTATTTTTCCGCGCGCTGGTCATCGCGGGCGCGGTTGTGATTTTGGGCACATTTGTTTTTACGTTTTCGATCGGCATAGTAAATGTCGGCAACATTGCCGGCACGGCGCTTTGCGTTTGGCTTATCTTGGTCTGCATCAAGCCGCTTCATCTGGCGATCAAGAATGTGTTTCACAGGTTTTTCTTAACCCGTCTGGTGTATAGGATCGTGAGTATCGCGTTCATTGCGGTGCTCTGTTACGGAGCTGTCGCGACCGCGGCGATAATCGGCGCTTCGCTTATCCCGCCCAAGGAGGGCTCGACTGCGGTCGTGCTCGGCGCTCAGGTCAGACCCACGGGCGAGCCGTCGACGATTTTGCGCGGCAGGATAAACGCCGCCGAGAATTACCTTGTTGAAAACAAAAGCTCCTCCGCGATATTGTCGGGCGGCAAGGGCACCGACGAGGTAAAGAGCGAGGCGCAGTGTATGTACGATATTATGACCACGGACGGCATCGATCCCGAAATGCTGTATATCGAGGATAAATCGACCACGACCCGCGAGAACTTTGAATTCTCCGAAAAGATCATCGAGGAACAAAAGCTTGACCCGAACCTCGCGATTACGACCGACCGATTCCACCAGCTCAGGGCAAAGATAATCACGATGCAGCTTGGCATAAAGGGCGAAGTCGGCGCGGTAAATTCGGACGCTCCGTTCAAATATGTGCCGACATATATGGTGCGCGAGTGGTTCGCTCTGCCGTATCAGATATTTAAGAGTTAAGATTGCACTTCGTGCAAGTGAAGAGGCTTCGCCGTTAAGATTGCGCTGACGC
>CADBXH010000145.1 GCA_902798605.1 uncultured Ruminococcus sp.
TTTTTGAGCATTACCGACCCCGGTGATAATTGTGCACCCTGCTCAAAAAAATAGAGCAAAAATTCTACACAATGTATGATGTACATACAAAAACAGGTATGATATAATAAAGTTGAAGAAATAGAATCTGTGTATGATTCTATTAAAAATATATTCAAAAAAAGAAAGGATGAAAAATATGAAAAAAATCTTATCAGTCACACTCGCGCTGATTATGATACTCGGCGTAATTGCTGCCGGCGTTCCGACAATGACCGCGGGCGCCGCAGGCAAAGCTGCTTCGGTATCGCTTAAAAGCACGGCGTATAACTCAAACGCGACGGTAACGATCGGCTGGCAGAGAAGCTCGGGCGGAGCAACGGGCTATCAGATCGCTAAGAAAAAACTTGGCGACAAGAGCTATACTTACATCTATGTCGGCGGCGGTAACACAAAGTCTTACAATGACAAGAGCATTGTTTGCGGAACGGTCTACTACTATCAGGTCAGAACCGTTAACAAGATCGGCAAAACCGCGTATTATAGCTCGTGGAGCAACACTAAGTCGATCACAACACTCTACAAACCAACTGTAACAAGCATTAATAATATAAATAACAAGCTCAATATCAACTGGAACAGCATAAAGGGTGTTTCTCATTATAGATTAGCCTTTAAGCGGCTTTCCGATAAAGCGTGGAATTTTCGCGATGTAAAGAACAGGTATTATAATGTTCCAAATCCCACTTACGGCGAATTTTATGCTGTTCAGGTGCGCCCGATGAACGGAAATATCGCAGGTCCGTGGTCAGAGGTGGATTACACGATCGCGGGAATGGCTCCAACCAATACGCCGGTTATTGAAGTCGCTTCACAAGATACGCAAAACAGTGAGTATACAAGCGTTATCTGGTCATATCCGTCTGAATGTGAGAAATATTATTTTTACGTTCAAAAGGCGGGAGACGGCTATTGGACGCATAGTATCGTTGATGATATAGACGGAAGGTATAATTATAAATCAATGCAATTAAGCAGCGGAAATACATATTATTTCCAAGTAAGAGCGTTAGATAAATACGGAAATTGGAGCCCGTTTTCAAAGGTATATAAATATTACGTTAAGAAAGCGGACGAAGTCGAAAAAAGGGATTTGAGAGAATTGCTTACCTCGCACAAGTGGATTTACTCGGTTCACGAAGACGACGTTTCAATGAAGCTCGACTATGAGTGGCTGCTCGAGCTTAAAGAGGACGGAACATGGTCGATGGATACGGATAACGCGGTTGACGATAGTTCCTCTTCTCATACGCTTAGAGGAACATGGAGGCTTGACGGAACAGCACTTACCGTTGAGATGAGGGATGAAGAAATATCGGTATTCAACGAAACCGATCTTCTGATATTTGCTGAAGATATGACCGATGAAAAGGTTGAATCATATGATTTATCTCCGTTGTATCATGAATATCCCGACGATATCTCGGAAATTGATTATTTTTTGTATCTACCTCCATTAAAGTGGTATGTCTCGGACAAATATTTTTGTTTCAATACTTTTATATTTAAAGCACAATAAATAACCAATATGATATAATAAAAGTGAAGAGATAGAATCTGCATATGATTCTATAAAAAATATATTATAGTTATAATTATAACGAGTTATACACCCACTATGACGGAGATAATCCCGATTGGGTGCTTTGCCGGGCAGGGTACCAACCAAAGGATGGAGCGAATGTAGCTGCGCCAATGATAACTTGGCTGAGGATCGGCGGTATAGGCGGAAGAACCATCATTGGTACATCTTGGGATATGCCGTTTGCGACCGGCTACGGTGTTTATGATGTTAAAGCAAATGAGTTCTACGCTCTGGAAGATTTGACGGACGATTGCTTTAGGCCCAAGGACAACGGTCTCTCGGCTGATAAGTACGAGGGCTTGATCAACGCGCTTGCGGAATTGAATATCGGGCGTGTGACCGGCGACGCCAACGGCGATAACAAGGTCGATATCCTCGACGCGACGTTTGTTCAGAAGGTCGCCGGCGGCAAAGCGGATATAGATATTGAGGATAGCTATATAGCGGATGTCAACGGCGACAATGTCGTCGACATCCTCGACGCTACGGCGATCCAAAAATACGCAGCGGCATAAAACAGAATACATACAACAGCGGCAGCCAAACCGGCTGCCGTTTTACTTTTAAAGCCTTCCCGTCGCGGTGGCGACACCACAATTCGAGAAGATAACTTTGTAAAAAATAAAAGTATTATGCCCGACAATAGAATTTTCCGTTAAATTTAAAGCCTCTCCCGTCACTTGTTACGGGGGAGGTGGCGCGCCGCTTTAGTGCCGTGACGGAGGGGGTTACGCTTCCGTCAGCACTTTGTTTGTTTTATAAAACGGGGCATTAACGGAAATGACGCCCCCTCAGTCATTTTGCAGGCAAAATGACAGCTCCCCCAAAACAAGTGTTGGGGGAGCCTTTAAATGTTCAGGCAAAGTTAGGTGTTCAACCAGACTTTGGTATTCTATCAAGCCTTTATGTGTGAATATATGTTAGATAGATTTCAAATTAAGCAAAGCTATCTTCTCGAACCGGATGCAACGTCACGTTGCCGCGACGAACTATTTTTATTTTCTTATTGAAATAAATTTTAATTTGCAGTATAATAACTACATATGATATTTAATTTTATGGAGGTGGGGTATATGCTGTCCGCTTTTGCGCCGATGAATATCCTCGGCGAGCTTTCGCTTGCGGAAAAGGGCGTTTCCTCAGCAAAGGTCATCCTTACGGGCTTTTTGGTCGTATTTTCAATGCTTGTTTTTCTGATAATAATAGTCAAGATCTACAGCGTGATCGTCAGCAAGGCGCAGCGCTCGGGACTGGTGATCGGGAAAAACAAAAAGTCCCAAAAAACCAAGGAGTCAGATAAAGCTTCAAAGCCTGCTGCCGCGAAAGTGGCTGTTTTCGGAGAGGCTCCTCCCGAGCCCGAGAGCGACGAGATACCCGGGGAGGTCATCGCGGTGATCTCGGCAGCTGTTGCTGCTATGTACGGCGGCAGTGAAAAGGTGAGGATCAAAAGCGTAAAAAGATCGGGCGCTAAGCGTTCCGCGTGGGCGAACGCAGGCGTGATCGAAAACACAAGACCGTTTTAGGCAGAGAGGAAGGATAATTTATGGAAATAATCAACGGATTCCTCAACGCTGTAAGGGGAATTTATGAGAGCTCGGGTCTTATGAACCTGACATGGCAAAACTACGTGATGATAGCTATCTCGTGCGTTTTGCTTTATCTCGCAATAAAAAAACAGTACGAGCCGCTTTTGCTTTTGCCGATCGCTTTCGGTATGCTGCTCGTAAACCTGTATCCGCAAATTATGAGCCCGCCGTCGGTTGAGCTGCTCACTCAGGAACAGGCGGATGCCGTCGGCTTTAACACCGCCGGACACGCCACTCAGGTGGTCAACGGCGTTACTTACTACGAAAATCCGACCTACGGCGGCCTGCTGTACTATCTGTATCAGGGCGTCAAGCTCGGTATCTATCCGCCGCTCATCTTCCTCGGCATCGGCTGTATGACCGACTTTGGTCCGCTGATCGCCAACCCAAAGAGCCTTATCCTCGGCGCAGCGGCGCAGATAGGCATTTTTGTGACCTTTACGGGCGCGATGTTCCTCGGCTTTGCCGAGAACGAAGCCGGCGCTATCGGAATCATCGGCGGCGCAGACGGCCCCACGGCTATTTACGTCACGACCAAATTAGCGCCTCATCTGCTCGGTTCTATCGCGATCGCGGCGTACTCATATATGGCGCTTGTTCCGATAATCCAGCCGCCCATTATGAAGCTCCTCACAACAAAAAAGGAGCGCGCGGTAGTTATGGAACAGCTCAGACCCGTCTCAAAATTACAGAAGATAATGTTCCCGGTCATCGTTGTTATCGTGATCGCGATCTTCCTGCCCGACGCCGCTCCGCTTGTCGGAATG
>CADBXH010000146.1 GCA_902798605.1 uncultured Ruminococcus sp.
GAGCGTTTTGAATTGTTTGTAGAAAACTTTTTTAAAAAGTTTTAGAAATGCTTTCCGTTTAGCGCGAAAAATGTTCCAGTATTTAGTAGAGGGGCAAAAATCCTCTAATGATATAGTACCTTGAAAACTCAATATCAGCTTTTTCTCTTTTGACATCCACTTAATTCATTTTTCTCTCTCAAAGCCTGCGGCGGTTTGAAACTGCCGTAGGCTCCCTACCAAAATTAAACAAGAAAGACGTGAAAAAATGCAAGACACATTAGTATATATTAAATTAAATAGGATCGACACTTTGTCCGAGGACGAACTTCTGATAGGCGGCAAAAACACGTTGCTGTTCCTGCCGATCTCTTCAAAGATTGACGAGAATGAGGCAATCAAGACAATTAAGCTGTTCAGTGCGGATTGTCAAAGGACAGGTTTTCATCCTATCGCCGAAACGGTGTTTATTGGTAATGCAGCGGAAGCGGCGCGATTTCTCATAAAGATCGTCTGCAAAATCAGGTATCTTGACTGTGTGGTACTTCCAAGTATTGCTTGCTTTGATGAGACTCCCGAAACACTTGCGGAGCTAATTGAGTTTATGGCAAGCGAGGGCGTTCTTGTTTATAAGCCAAACAAAGAACGCCTTGAACTACTCCAGTGTGCTTATTCCGGAATAAGCGTATAGCGTTTACAGGAGAATGCAATGGAAGATTCGTACACCATCCGACTCACTGAGTACGCTCGGGTGACGCAAAAGCTGCTTTATACGATCTTGACCTCGGGAGAGATTTTATCCGAGGAAGCAAAGTTAAGTGTTGAAGCCTCTTTGTTGTTGTCCTCCTATGCACTCAATGAGCAACGGGAAATAGCGGACACTCAAACCGTTATTATGCTTGTTAAGGCAAACGATGTGCTGGGAAATCTGTTTTATCTATATGAAGAAGCATTGACACAGGATGATCTAACCGCTTGTAAATCTGAAAACGCTTCCATGGCGGGAGCCATGCTAAAAGAATTGATCCTCAATTACGAAGCTATTTTAGCAAGTACAAGGTGAGGATACAAATTTGTACCCTGTGCCTAACAAAAACGGTGATGACAGAGTTTTTATCTTTTTGTGCTCTGTATCATATTTCCGAAAGGGAGCTTGTTTTACCACACAATTTCAAAGCTCCCTTTCATTTGGCTGCAATCCGCTTGTGCGGTTAATGTCGCAAGCCGCCTGTCTTGCGCATAAAAGCAGTTACAGCCTTCCATCCAAATTAAGGCTGTAGAGGTCAGGCGGCGAAAGCTGTCTGACCTCAATTTTGAAATAAAATAGAAATTGACAAATAATGACGGAAAAATCAGCTCCGGACGACTATATTATTTATGAGTGGATAAAACGCTTATATCTAATAAACCAGAGGAGGCATTGATGATGAATGAAAGAAAAAAGATTGTTGGAAAGAATGCAATTGTCAGCGGAATAATGATTTTGACTGCAATGCTTTCCGCAACGATTATTACAGGCTGTGGTTGTCAAAGGGCAGATGAGCTTCGATGCACACCGGACTCGGCAGCGACCGCAGATTCTATACCGGATGTTACATACAGTGAAGAGGAGCAGGCAGTGTTGGATGAGAATCTATCCATCGATGCTGCAGGCAATATCACCGACGGAAGCGGCAAACAGCTAAAGGTCGGTGAGGATGGTAAGGTCGAGGTCAAAAAAGCAGACGGAACAGTCGTTAAGGTCGATCCCGATACGATTCCTGATGTTCGTCGGCAAGTTGAAAGTTCTGCTCAAAACAACGGCGGCAGCCAACAGTCAGAAGAAAAGCCTGTCGCGCCAACGAAGTCTCAGCGTGAAATTTCACCTCAAAAACCAAAGGAAACTATTCCCAAAACAACACCAACGGTAAAACCAACAGAATCTCATCCAACTGAAAAAACACAACCGTCAACTCTTGATCCTCATACCGGGAAAACCTACCATGAAGCGGAATATGAATACATAAAACATCCGGCTGAAACAAAGCAGGTCAAGATAATTGATCGTGAGGCATATTCCTATGAGGAACCTGTATATGAGAAAAAATGGTCAATGATTTGCTGGGGCTGCGGCGCCGACGTCGGAAACGACAATATGACCACTGCACAGAGAGACGATCATATGTATCAGCATATCCTAAACGGAGAGCCTGACGGTTATTACAGCGGCTACACTACCGTGCAGATCGGTACAAGAACGGTCAACGTTCCCGAAGAAAGTCATTATGAAACGAAAATCGTAAAGGAAGCGTGGACAGAGAAAAAGCTGATTCGTGAAGCCGGATGGTACTGAAACAATTAAACGATTACTGATTAAAGCAGAGCGTTACGGCGCTCTGTTTTTCATTTGCAAAAGCTGCCCCATACGAGCAACAAAGTCAGCGAGAAAAAATGTTTCTAAGTGATATAATCAAATTAACATAGCTTTGCTGGTTTATCAAAATCAGCTTTTCTTTCATTTGTATAAATCCAGAAAGAGGAATAATAAGAGCTATTGAAATATAGATATATAAACCTCGATTTGAAAGGGTGATGCCTATGCCTGTGGGGAACCATTGTGTCAAATCATTATTACTACCATGAAAGGAGAATCAAATTTGGGTAGATCAAAAATTCTCAAAACAATCACAACAATATCATTGGTATTTCTTTTACTGTGTTCTTCTTTAATAGTAGCTTTTGCGGCTACCGGTACCAGAACGGTCAAGCGCAGCGCGGTGTTATGGGCAAAATCTGTCAGTTTCAATTATCCTCAGGGAACTGCGACAGTTAAATTCGATAAGGATCTTCAATTCGCGCTCCATTATTTCAAACGTGATGATGAGAGCGGCAATTTAATAGCTGCAAATCACTTGGCTTTTTGTATTGAGCCGGAAAAAGGTATTGAATTATACAGCTCCGGAGATATTATTGCGAGAGATGCGACGAAATCTGACAGATATATGCGTTTGAACGCAAACACAAGGCGCTTGCTTAATGAGGTCTTGGCAAACGGTTATGGTATCAGATGCGTGCCGTCAAACAGCGATTGGAAGCTGGCGTATTATTATGCTACGCAGCTGCTTGTTTATGAAGTGGTATGCGGTATCAGAGATACGAACGATTTTTCTGTACACAGCGTTGGAGGTCAGTCAAACTTTCAGCCAAGCACATATCTCAAGGGTGGAGGCAACGGTGCACCGCTCGTGTCGGACATCAATACAGCATATAATAATATGGTCGATTGGGTAAAACTTTGCCTGAAGCGTCCGGCTGTCAGAAATTCTTCTGATTGTATGATGTTTACTGAGGGAAACGCAAACAAGCTTCAAATGACATATAATTACTCGACCGGAAAATATGAGTATACGTTTGTAGATAATATTGGTGTTCTTCGATACAACTATTACACTAACGGCTCAAACGGTGAAAAAACATCGGAACTCAACCTTAAAGCTTCGGATTTTACCATTTCTGACAGCAGCGTCGGTTTTTCTTTATCAAAGAATTCCGAGAACAAATGCGTCATTAATTTTTCTACTGCGAAAGCGATCTCAAAGGACAATCCCGTAACTATTAAAATAAGACATCCTTTGTTTAGGGGTTATCAAACGCTGGCGGCAAACAGTCAGGGCGGATTGATGATTTGCAGAGGAGAATCCGAGACGCATTGGGAACAGTGCTACGCAAGAGGAGCAGATGTACCTTCGTATGATTTATATCTAAAGCTGTATACAAATACCGAGAATATAAGTTTGCAGGTAATAAAGAAGTCAGCGGATACCTGCCTTACAGAGAATAACAGTATGTATTCGCTTGAGGGAGCAAAATTCGGTGTATATACAAACCAAAGCTGCAGTGATAGCAGTTTTGTATGTGAGCTTAATTCAGACGGACTTAACAGTGACGGCTATGCTGTATATAATTCTCCGCAGCTTGTTTCGGCTTCAAATACATATTATTGAAATTCTGAAAAAGCAAGCTGCCGGTTTGGTTGACGGCAGTTATGACCCTGCGGAGCTTGCGGGCGCACAGTATCGTATGGAATACTTCGACGGTTTCTATAACACCGAAGCCGAATTGAACACAGCGCTCCAAAACGGCATTGAGCCGCTTCGTACATGGGTTTTCCAAACCGATACCCGAGGCTTTATTTCCTACAAGGATGAAGGCAAGGTGTCAGGTCCCGATTTATACATTGACGCAAAAACACAAACACCCGTTTTGCCATACGGAACGGTGCGGATTCAAGAGATCGCACCGCCGACGAGCGGAAAATATAAGCTAAGTGATGAGGTGTTTATCAGAGTCATCGACAGCGACGAAGTATGGACGCCGCGCGTTGAAGCAGATCAGCCTCCCGAGGATGTGCTGATCGCAGAGGAACAGCCAAACACTGCCGGTCTGATCATCCAAAAGGAATCCGATGATGATATCGTCAAGGATTTATGGTTTAGGGTATCCGGCGATAATGGTTATTCCCGGGATTTCAAGACCAATGACAGCGGAAAGATACAGGTTGACGGTTTAGATATCATGCACAGCGGCGATACGTTTGTTAAGTACACTGTTACAGAGCTGGGCGTTAAGGCTGCGGATGGCTCGTATTCCATTCCCGAACGATATATTCCCGATAAGCTTACGCAGACGGCAACGCTCACACAGAACGAGCCTGTGACAGTGAAGTTTGTAAATCACCTCAAGAATGGCTCCGTTACCATTATCAAAAAGAACTCTGACGGAAAGCTGATGGACGGCGTAAAGCTTCGACTTGTTGATAAAAATACCGATCAACAGATCG
>CADBXH010000147.1 GCA_902798605.1 uncultured Ruminococcus sp.
ACACTCCTCAGAGGCAAGAACAAGCCCACATTTACACCCAACGTTGACTGTGGTGATCACGTTATCATCATCAACTGCAAGGACGCTGTTCTTACAGGCAACAAGCTCACTCAGAAAAAGTGGCAGCGCCACACAGGCTATGTAGGCCATCTTAAAGAAACACGTTACGATACTCTTATGGCAACCAGACCCACAAAGGCTATGGAGCTCGCGGTTAAGGGTATGCTTCCTAAAAACACTCTCGGCAGAAAGGCTCTCCTCAGACTCAGACTCTTTGAGGGTGCCGAACACAACCATCAGGCTCAGAAGCCCGAGATGTTAGACGCATAAGAAGGAGGCGGAAATTAATGTACGATAAGACACCTTATTTTTACGGTACAGGCAGAAGAAAAAGCTCTGTTGCCCGTGTAAGACTGTACCAGGGCACAGGTAAGATCACGATCAACGACCGCGATATCGACGATTATTTCGGTCTTGAAACACTCAAGCTCATCGTTCGTCAGCCTCTCGCTCTCACAGAGACAGACGAGAAGTTCGACGTAGTATGCCGCGTTAACGGCGGCGGCGTTACCGGTCAGGCGGGCGCTATCCGTCACGGTATCTCAAGAGCTCTCCTTCAGTACGACAGCGAGGCACTTCGCCCCGCCCTCAAGAAGGCAGGCTTCCTCACCCGTGACCCGAGAATGAAAGAGCGTAAGAAATACGGTCTTAAAGGAGCCCGTCGCGCACCGCAGTTCTCAAAGAGATAATCTTTGTGCTTCTCAGCACGCTTCAAGGCTACTGTTTACAGGGTTTTTGGAGTATTCAGACGGTTTGAGATGTGCTTAAAAGTGTTAGATAAGCAACAAGCAAGTAACACATAAGTAACAACAGTTCTCAACCTAAATAAGCAATCAAAAGAGATGTTTTTCTAAGTTCAGAAAGACATCTCTTTTACTTTGCCCGAAAGCCGCTATGTTTCGGTCGGGCTAAAGACGTTTCCGTTACATCTATCTTTCTTCTCGAATTGGATGCAACGTCACGCTGCTGCTTAAATCTTATTGATTGCATTGATTAGCACCTCAACGTCTAAATGTGTGTACACTCTTTCGGTCATCGTCATAGCGCCCGAGTGTCCTACAATCTTTTTAATTGTGGTTTGGTCAACCTGTGCTTCCGCCAGCATTGAGATACAAGTGTGTCTTGTACAATGCGGTGTATGATCCATATTCAGATTGACCATAAGCGGCGTAAAATAACTATCGTAGTAATTGCGGTAATCAAACTTGTTTCCGTTTTCGGTATGGAGCAAATATTCGCTCTCGCCGTCGTTGTACCAGTTCGTAAAAAACGGCAGTACCTTGTCGGCAATCGGTACTCGTCTGATCCCGTTTTCTGTTTTGCTGAGCTTGACATCAAAATACTGTTCGTTCAGGTTTACGTCCTCTCGCTTGAGATTCAGCATTTCAGAAATTCTCACACCCGAATAGATCAGCATAAGGACGATCTGATAATACTTGTCGTCCGACGCATTCCATAAGCGGTCGATTTCTGATTTGGTGAACTTTTCCCGATCCCTTTTGTTCGGATTGCGGTCTTTATGCTTTACAATGTCCACATATTCGGAGTAGTCCTTATTGCACAGCTCATTTTTCATTGCGTATTCATAGAGCTGATTCAAAAGCACTTTCAGCTTCCTCAGTGTGGGATAGTTCTTTCCGCAGGTGTCCACGACGTTTTGCAGCTCTGCAAGCTTGATTTCCTTGAATACCTTGTCGTAAAGCGGAGCACAGGCTTTATATGAAGCCTTATAGCCCTTTACGTTGGATTCCGATACCGTCGGAAACTTCTCTGCAGACCAGCGCTCATACACTTCCTTGAATGTGATCTTGGAAGCAGATACGTCAAAGGGATTGTTGTTGTAGTCAGCCAGCATTTGCAGCGCCTCCGATTTGGTGGCTGCATAGCCTATGACCACATAGTCCTGAACCTTTTTGTCTGTCTTTTCATCAACGTGCCAGCCGATAGTTTTTCTGACCATATATGGTTTTCTACGCCTACCCGATAGCTTTGTGACGCCGCCGTAACCGTTTGGCAACCTCACTCTCCAAAACCTCCTTGTTTTAGTAATATTTATGATAAGAGCTTATGGCTCTGTATCACCTTGGTTTGCTTGTTCTTGGAACTTCTTTGTGTAGTATTCGTTGAATCTTCTCAAGCGTTCCTCGTTGTCTAATACTTCATATTCTTTGTCTGTCAAGAAATACTCGCTTCGGGATTTGATTTCTTTTTCTTCCCAATCCCGGAACATATCATAGTCGATTTTGTAGGTTTCAAAACTCTCACGATTGTAGTCGAAGTTTCTCAACATTGTATAAAGCGTTTGATTTCCCTCTGCTTCGTGAACATCGAATACAAGCGATACCTTTCTGATTGTTTCAGGTCCTTTGGTAAATTCGACCTCAAAGCGGACATCCTGTTTTCTGTCCAGTTCAAAGAGATATGCATATACATCGCCCATTGTTTCCAGTTTAATATGCGACGAATCGTAGCCCATCAGGTAATTGATGGGCATTTTTAATATGTTCGCTATCTGTTCCAAAACAGAGACGGACATATCTATTTCTCCGCTCTCGTACTTCTGCACGGTGCGAAGTGATTTTCCTAATTGTTCCGCAAGCTCGGTCTGACTAATCCGAAGTTGCTTGCGCTGTTTGGCGATTCTTTCACCAATTAAGGTTTGCAAATTATCCATTTCGTCATCACCTCATTTTAATAATAGCACACTTGTTTGTGAATTGCAAGTGCATTTACGAAATTAAAATACATATTTTTTGAATTTAGGTATTGACAAGTCATATAAATGCGTATATAATGAATATGCGAACTTAAAGTGCGCAAATAATTAACAGGAGGATATGCTATGGAGAATAAGCTATATATAGATTGTCCGAAATTCACAGGAAGGAACGTTCCCATTACCGAGATTGCAAAGGCTATCGGCAAGGACGCTCAATATGTCCGTGTTGGTTTGCAACAGGGTATCCTGAAATTCGGCTATGCTATGAAGCTTGACAAATCAAGCGAGTACAACTATTACTGCCCCGACAAAAAAGTCTGGGAAGAAACCGGCTACTTTAGAGATAAAGAAGCCAGCTAAAAGGAGGAATGAATTATGAATGAAAAAAACGACCTCTGCGATATAGACGAATCGTATTTACACACGGTTTCAATGACCGAGCTGTTTGACAGTGCCTATCAGAGTAAGCCGCCGATCATCGACGGCTTGCTCTACCGGGGAACATATCTTTTCGCCGGCTCGCCGAAGATCGGCAAGAGTTTTCTGATGGCACAGCTTGCCTATCACGTCAGCACAGGCACAAATCTGTGGGGCTTTGATGTGCGGCAGGGTAAGGTGCTGTACCTTGCTCTGGAGGACAACTATCCGAGATTGCAGAAACGACTGTACCGTATGTTCGGAACAGCCGAAAATGAAAACCTGTTCTTTTCGGTATCAGCTCATCAGCTCGGCAATGGTTTGGACGAGCAACTCGACGGCTTCTTACAGAAGCACCCTGACACTTCGCTGGTGATTATCGACACCTTGCAAAAGGTCAGGGAGGTCGGCGGCGAAAATTACAGCTACGCCAACGACTATCAGATCATCACGAAGCTAAAGAGTTTCACGGACAGCCACAACATTTGTATGTTGGTTGTCCACCATACTCGCAAACAGATCGCTGACGATAAGTTCGATATGATCTCCGGTACTAACGGTTTGCTCGGCGCTGCTGACGGAGGATTCGTTCTTTCCAAAGATAAGCGTACGAGCAATAATGCCACGCTTGAGGTATCTGGCAGAGATCAGCAAGACCAGAGAGTGTACTTGAAGAAGAACACGGAAACGCTGGTGTGGGAGCTTGACAAAATCGAAACAGAGCTTTGGAAAGCGCCGCCGGAGCCTTTGCTCGAAAGGATC
>CADBXH010000148.1 GCA_902798605.1 uncultured Ruminococcus sp.
ATATGGAGCTCGCCGCTAAAAAATACGATATCTGCGACAGGGACAGAGAGGTCGTTACAATGTACTATAAATCTCTTATCGTGGGATTTGTGTTCAACTGGCTCAGCAACGGAATGAGCAACGACCTGACCGGTGACCTAAAGCGGATATGCAAGCTGTTTGAGGGCAATACCGAGCTTGTTTTGCAAAAGTGCGAAAAGAATAAAAAATAAATACCAAAGAATAAACCGAGCTGTTGCGTAAAAACGCAACGGCTTTTTTGTTATACCGATTTTATTAAAATAATTAGACAAATCACGAAAAGTGTCTAAAAGTCAGACGTTTTATGAAATATGCCTATTTATCGTTATTCTTACCGGGAATAAAATAAAATGTGGACTAAACTATCGAAAGGAGTGCGCGTGAATGAAATTCGGAAAAGCGGTTGTAAAATACAGGATCGTGATTCTTATTGTTTCTGCGGTGCTGCTTATTGCCGCGTTTTTTGGAATGATAAACACAAGGGTCAATTACGATATGCTCAACTATTTGCCCGACAGCCTTGATACCGTAAAGGGTCAGCAATATATGCTTGAGGACTTTAACAAGGGCGCGTTTTCGTTTTTGATTTTTGAAAATGTCGATAAAAAAGACATTGTAAAAACAGAGGAAAAAATAAAAAAGGTAGATCACGTCGCAACGGTTTTGTGGTACGACGATCTTGCGGACGAGTCAATTCCGATGCAGATTTTGCCCGACAAGGTCTACGACGCCTTTAACAAGGGCGACGACACGATCATGGCAGTGTTCTTCGACAGCTCAAGTTCCTCGGACGAGACCATGAACGCCATAACCGAAATCAGACAAATCGCGGGCGATCAATGCCTTGTATCCGGGATTTCGGCAATGGTAACGGATCTGCGCGATCTGTGCGAGAAAGAAGAAGCGCTTTACGTAGCGATCGCCGTGATTTTGGCAGTGATCGCGATGATCATATTTTTGGATAACTGGATCATCCCGTTTATATTTTTGGCGAGTATCGGGGTCGCGATCATGCTCAACCTCGGCTCAAATGTATTTATGGGGGAGATATCATACATAACCAAGGCGCTGTCGGCGGTGCTTCAACTGGCGGTAACTATGGACTACTCAATATTCCTGTGGCACTGTTACGGCGAACAAAAGCAAAAGTATTCCGATAACAAAGAAGCTATGGCGTCCGCGATAAAAGAAACCGTGACCTCGGTGCTCGGAAGCTCGATCACGACCGTAGCGGGATTCATAGCGCTGTGCTTTATGACCTTTACGCTCGGCAAGGACTTGGGAATCGTAATGGCAAAGGGCGTACTGCTCGGAGTGTTAGGCTGCGTAACGATCCTGCCTGCTATGATTTTGCTGCTCGACAAACCGCTTGAAAAAACAATGCACCGCTCGCTGATTCCCTCAACCAAAAAGCTCGCAAAGGGTATCGTAAAGATTTTTCCGGTATTCTTGATACTGTTTGCGGTGATCGCGTTTCCGGCGTACTACGGTTACTCACAGACCAACAATGAGGTTTACTACGATCTCTCGCGCAGTCTGCCGAAGGATATGTCAAACGTAGTCGCGAATACACAGCTCAAGGAAGAGTTCGGAATGGGCAATACCCATATGGTGCTTGTAAATTCTCAGCTCGATCCAAAAACCAAGCGAAAAATGACAGAAGAGTTTAACAAGGTAGACGGAATCAAGCTCTCGCTCGGACTCGACAGCGTTGTCGGCCCGATGATACCTGAGGAGATGGTTCCCGAATCGATCAAGGACGTTTTAAGAAGCGACCGCTAGGAGATGATAATCCTCAGCTCAGAATACAAAACCGCGTCCGAAGAAATGGGCGCGCAGATCTCTCAGCTGAACGATATAATCAAAAAATACGATCCCGACGGATTACTTGTCGGCGAGGCGGCGTGTACAAACGACCTGATAAACATAACCTCCGTCGACTTTGCAACGGTAAACGCAATATCGATCATCGCGATATTCTTCATAATTATGATCGTGGAAAGAAGCATAAGCCTGCCGCTTATTTTGGTTGCGGTAATTGAGCTCGCAATATTCATCAACCTCGGGCTTCCGCACTATCTCGGCGAGAACTTACCGTTTATCGCGCCGATTTGCATAAGCACGATCCAGCTCGGCGCAACGGTCGACTACGCGATATTGATGACCACACGATACAAAAAGGAGCGGTCTCTCGGCAACGACAAAAAAACAGCCGTCGTTACCGCGCTCGAAACATCAATACCGTCAATTATCGTCAGCGCAATGGGGCTGTTTGCGGCAACCGTCGGCGTGGCGATCTACTCCGACGTCGATATGATCGGATCGCTGTGCGCACTTATGGCAAGGGGCGCCATAATCAGTATGTTCTGTGTAATACTGGTTCTTCCGGCGATGTTTATGCTGTTTGACAAGTTCATCGGCGTAACAACGCTCGGTTTCAGACCTAAAAACGAAAAGCTAAAAACTGAAAAATAATATCGGGAGGTAAGTTTTATGAATAGAATCAAAAAGATAATGCCCAAGGCGTTGTCGGCGGTTTTAAGCCTTATGATTCTTTGCAGCGGCATAGCAGTCGCGTCATACTCGGCAGGAGCGGAAAGCACCGGTGCCGCGGCTCAAAAGACCGAGCAAAAGGCAGAGCAAAAAACCGATGAAAAATCAACTCAGGAAAAAGCAAAAAGCGGACTGAGCAAAACCGAAACCGTCTATGTGATAGCCTCGGCAAACGGCGATCCCAAAAAGGTGATCGTCAGCAACTGGATCAAAAACCCCGGCAAGGCGCAGAAGATCGAGGACAAAACAAACCTTAAAAATATCGAGAACCTCAAGGGCGACGAATCTTATAGAATAAACGAGAACAAGGCGCAGGAATGGGACGCAAAGGGAAATGATATTTATTATCAGGGCGAGGGTACGACCGAGCTTCCCGTAGGCGTAAGCGTCAGCTACAAACTAAACGGCAAGCCGGTCACTCCCGAAGAGCTCGCCGGCAAAAGCGGAAAAGTCACAATGCACTTTGACTACACCAACCGCAAGTTTGAGACGGTAAAAATCAACGGCAAAGCCGAAAAAATCTATGTTCCGTTTGTAATGCTAACCGGTATGCTTCTCGATAACGAGAAATTCAAAAATGTTGAGATCACAAACGGCAAGGTGATCAACGACGGAACCCATACGTATGTTGCCGGATTCGCTATGCCCGGTATGCAGGAGAGCCTCGGGATCAGCGAAAAGAATTTTAAGCTCCCTTCATCCGTGGAGATCATCGCGGACGCCACTGAATTTGAGCTCAGCACAACACTGACCATAGCCACCAACGAGGTGTTCTCGGATATTGATTCCTCAAAGGCGGAGGGCAAGGTGAATGAGCTCGAAAAATCCGTAAATCAACTCACCGACGCCGCTGAAAAGCTCGCTGACGGAACATCACAGCTTTATCTCGGCGTGGGAACTCTGCTCAATAAATCGGGCGAGCTCGTTGACGGAGTAAACCGCCTCTACAAAGGAGCTCAGCAGCTCGGTGACGGCACAGCGTCACTCAAAAACGGAGCCTCTGAGCTCAGCAGCGGAACCGATTCGCTCGACAGCGGTATCGGCAAGGTCGACGGCGGCGCGGGCGATCTTAAAAACGGCGCCGGCGCGTTGTCGGACGGCGCGTATTCGCTCGACAACGGCGTAGCTCAGCTCCGGGAATACATCGCTCAGCTCAAAGGCGGACTGGGAACGATCTCAGCCAACAGCGCACAGCTAAACGCCGGCGCTAAACAAGTGTTTGATTCTCTTCTTGACGCGGCAAACAGTCAAATCGCCGCTTCGGGGATCACGGCACCTGCCCTCACGATCGATAACTTTAGAAAACGCGGAAAAACTTGCGTATGATACCGCCTACAAAACCGTTGCCTCCACGGTGAAGAGCCAGCGCGACGTGATCGCAGCGGCGGTTGAGGCGAATATCAGAAAACAGGTGACCGAGGGCGTGCTTGCGGCGGCGGGACTTTCGATGTCTGCCGAGGAATATGACTCGGCAGTTGCCGTAGGCGCGATCCCCGAAGACACCGTGGCGCAGATCAGCGCGCAGATCGGCGCTCAGATGAGCGGTATGCAGGGCGCGATCGACTCAAATACAGATGCAAAAATCGAGCAGCTGATCGATGAAAATATGAACAGCGACCAGGTCAAGGCACAAATCGCCGAGGGCGTTGCTAAAGCAGATGCCGGCAGACAGTCGTTCATCGCGCTGAAACAGCAGCTCGACAGCTACAATGAGTTCTATAATGGTGTCCTCAGCTACACTGCCGGAGTTGACCAAGCAAATACAGGCGCTCAGCAGATCCTAAGCGGAACCGCCGACCTCAAAAACGGTTCAAGCTCGCTCGCGAGCGGAGCCAACGCGCTCAAAAACGGTACGGATGAGTTAAAGAACGGTACATCTCAGCTCAAAAACGGTTCGTCACAGCTCAAGAGCGGAGCAAAGGCGCTCGACAGCGGCGCAGGCGAACTTAAAAACGGCGCGTTCAAGCTCAGCGACGGACTCGGTCAGCTCAACGGTTCAATGCCGGCTTTGATCAACGGCATCAAGCAGCTCAACGACGGCTCAATGCAGCTCGATCAGGGTATGCAGAAGTTCAAAACCGACGGCGTTGATAAGATCAAAAAGGCGATCGACAGCGACCTCAAGCCCGTGGCGCAAAGACTTAAAGAGCTCAAGCGCGTTTCCGATAACTACAAGACATACAGCGGAGCCGCAAAGGGCACCGAAAGCAAGGTGAACTTCATCTTTAAGACCGACGGCGTTGAGAAATAGAGTTTAGTTTTAGAATTAAAATGTAGGGGCAGGTCTTGACCTGCCCGCCCGAAAGTCTCCCTCATTGCTTTGGCTTTGAGGGAGGCTTTGCTTTAAGCTGACTTATCCTTAACGGTTGTAGGGGCGAGCATTGCTCGCCCGCGGAAACGTGAACAAAGTTTTCCTTGCAATTTTAATGCTATCGCG
>CADBXH010000149.1 GCA_902798605.1 uncultured Ruminococcus sp.
TCATAAGGAGTGATTACAATGGGAAATTATTTTCAGCCCGAAGTCGAGACGATGTCCCGCGAAAAGATACGCTCGATTCAAAATGAAAAAATCGTCAAGCAGGTCAAGCACGTGTATGAAAACGTCAAATACTACCGCGACCTGATGGACGAAAAGGGGGTAAAGCCTGAGGATATCAAGGGAGTAGAGGACATCAAAAAGCTTCCGTTTTTATCCAAGGCGGATTTGCGCGAGGCATATCCTTACGGACTTTTGGGAACAGACCTCAAAAACTGCGTCAGGATCCATTCTACCTCGGGTACAACAGGAAAGCGCGTTGTCGCTTTCTACACACAAAACGACGTAGACCTATGGGATGAATGCTGCGCAAGGGCGCTTGTAGCCGCGGGAGCCTCAAACGAGGACGTTGTTCAGGTGTGCTACGGCTACGGTCTGTTTACAGGCGGTATGGGACTGCACGGCGGCTCTCACAAGCTGGGCAGCCTTACTCTCCCGATGTCATCGGGCAACACCGAAAGACAGATCCAGTTTATGATGGACCTCAACGCCACCGTTCTTTGCTGCACGCCGTCATACGCCGCTTATATCGGCGAGACGCTCGCGGAAAAAGGCTACAAGCCCGAGGATAACAAGCTCAAGGCGGGTATCTTCGGAGCCGAGCCGTGGACAGAGGAAATGCGCAGAAGCATTGAGGAGAGTCTCGGTATCAAGGCGTACGACATCTACGGTCTGACCGAGATCAGCGGCCCCGGTGTCGCCTATGAGTGCTACGAGCAAAACGGAATGCACATCAACGAGGATCACTTCTATGTTGAGGTCATCGACCCCGACACAGGCGAGGTGCTCCCCGAGGGCAGCAAGGGCGAGCTCGTGTTCACCTCTCTCGACAAAGAGGCGTTCCCGCTTCTCCGCTACAGAACACGCGACATCTGCGTGCTCAACCACGAAAAATGCTCGTGCGGCAGAACATTCGTAAGAATGACAAAGCCGATGGGAAGATCGGACGATATGATGATCATCCGCGGCGTAAACGTATTCCCGAGCCAGATCGAGACCGTTCTGCTCAACGAGGGCTACACGCCGAACTACCAGATCGTTGTAGACCGCGTAAACAACAGCGATACGCTCGACATCTATGTTGAGCTTTCTCCCGACCAGTTCTCGGATATCGTATCCGTCAACCTCAAAAAGGAGAAGAAGCTCGAGAGCGCTATGCGCACAATGCTCGGTATCGGACCGCGTATCCACCTTGTACCGCCCAAGACAATCACACGCTCGGAGGGCAAGGCGGTAAGGGTCATCGACAACCGCAAGCTGCACGACTAAGGAGGAATAAGCTATGGCAATCCATCAAATTTCGGTATTTGTAGAAAACAAGCCGGGCAAGCTTGTCGGCATAATCGAAGAGCTTGCCGCGCAGAATATCAATATCCGTGCCAGCAGCATTGCCGACACCACGGATTTTGGCATTTTCAGGCTTATCACAAACGACTTTGACAAAACGCACGAGATCCTTTCAAAGAACAACGTGACAAACGTTACTAAGGTCATCGCCGCAAAAATGGAGGACAGACCCGGCGCGCTGTACAGGGTAGTCGACACCCTCTCTTTGGCGGGTATCAACATCGAGTATATGTATGCCTTCACCGCGTCAGAGACCTTCGGCGCATATGTAGTGTTCAGAGTCGACGACGTAGAGGCGGCTCAAAAGCTCCTCGACGAAAAAGGTATCTCGACACTCGACGACGACGATATCCTTGATATGTAAGCCGATTGATAGACAATCAACGATCAACAATTAAAAGTAGTGGCAGCCCTTGCGGCTGCCATTATTAGTTATGAGAGGATTTTAACACTGTATGATTCTTTATCGGAAAAATAAAATGGCTCTTGGCTCATAACTCATAGCTCAATAATAATATTTTTCGTCAAAGGACAGGAAAAGTCAAATTTCCCCTTGACTTTTTCAAAATATGGTATATAATATAATTAGCACTCGGATATATAGAGTGCTAAAATAATGTAATTTTATTTAGGAGGCTATATATCATGACAATCAAACCCTTGCTCGACAGAGTAGTATTAAAGGTAGAAGAGGCTGAGGAAAAGACCAAAAGCGCTGTAGGACCCGGCGGCGTTGTAGACGGCAAAGAGGTAGAGATGTATGTTAAGGTAGGCGACAAGGTCATCGCCTCAAAGTACGCAGGCACAATGGTCAAGATCGACGGCGAGGAATACACGATCGTAAATCAGTCGGATATCCTTGCTACATTAGAGTAATTTAAGGTAATTTGGAGGTAATTAATTATGGCTAAACAAATCGCATACGGTGAGGACGCCAGAAAAGCTCTTATGAGCGGCGTTGATCAGCTCGCCGACACAGTAAAGATCACACTCGGCCCCAAGGGCAGAAACGTAGTGCTCGACAAAAAGTTCGGCGCTCCGCTCATCACAAACGACGGCGTTACCATCGCCAAGGAGATCGAGCTTGACGATCCGTTTGAAAATATGGGCGCTCAGCTCGTAAAGGAAGTTTCAATTAAGACAAACGATGTTGCGGGCGACGGTACAACTACCGCGACCCTGCTCGCTCAGGCGCTTATCCGCGAGGGTATGAAGAACGTCACCGCCGGCGCTAACCCGATGATCCTCAAAAAGGGCATCGCGGACGCTGTTGACGTAGCCGTTAAGGCGGTTATGGAGAACAGCCAGCAGGTTACAGGCTCAGCCGACATCGCCCGTGTAGCTACAGTTTCATCTCAGGATGAGTTTATCGGCAACCTTATCGCCGAGGCTATGGAAAAGGTAACCACCGACGGCGTTATCACCGTTGAGGAGAGCAAAACTGCCGAGACCTACAGCGAGGTAGTTGAGGGTATGATGTTTGACCGCGGCTATATCGCTCCCTATATGGTAACAGATACAGACAAGATGGTCGCAGAGCTCGAAAATCCGCTCATCCTCATCACAGACAAGAAGATCTCAACAACTCAGGAGATCCTTCCGCTGCTCGAGGGCATCGTTCAGGCGGGCAGAAAGCTCCTCATCATCGCCGAGGACGTAGAGGGCGAGGCTCTTACAACTCTCGTGCTCAACAAGCTCCGCGGTACATTCACTGTTGTTGCCGTTAAGGCTCCGGGCTTTGGCGACAGAAGAAAAGAAATGCTCCAGGATATCGCCACACTCACAGGCGGTACCGTTATCACTTCTGACCTCGGTCTTGAGCTCAAGGACACAACAATGGATCAGCTCGGTACAGCTCGTCAGGTCAAGATCGAAAAAGAGAACACTATCATTGTTGACGGCGCGGGCGACAAGGACGCTATCAAGGGCAGAGTCGCTCAGATCCGCCAGCAGATCGAGACCTCGACCTCTGACTTCGACCGCGAAAAGCTTCAGGAGCGTCTTGCAAAGCTTGCGGGCGGCGTAGCTGTTATCAAGGTCGGCGCTGCTACAGAGATCGAAATGAAGGAAAAGAAGCTCCGCATCGAGGACGCTCTCGCGGCTACAAAGGCTGCAGTAGAAGAGGGAATCGTAGCGGGCGGCGGAATCGCTTGTATGAACGCTATCCCCGCGGTCGCCGATTTCGTAGAGACTCTTGACGGCGACGCTAAGACAGGTGCTAACATCGTGCTCAAGGCTCTTGAGGAGCCCCTGCGCCAGATCGCCGCTAACGCGGGTCTTGAGGGCAGCGTTATCGTTGAGAACATCAAGCGCGAGAACAAGGTAGGCTACGGCTTCAACGCGCTCACAGAGGAGTACACCGATATGATGGAGGCAGGTATCGTTGACCCGACAAAGGTAACGCGCTCGGCTCTTCAGAACGCTTCTTCGGTAGCTTCTATGGTACTCACCACCGAGTCGCTCGTTGCCGACATCAAGGAGCCCACACCTCCCGCAGCACCCGCACCCGACATGGGCGGAATGTATTGAGCAACGTGACGTTGCATCCAACCCTCCTTTTTAATCGGTCGCGGTTATCGTAAGTTCGCATAACGGAGGGTCATAACTTCTGATTTATTCAAACAGTTGTCATTCTTTACTAAAGGGTGGCAGCTGTTTTTTTCTTTTAAAAAACAATAAACTGACAAATATATACAAAGATATATTATTATATAAAATACTTTAAGAAATTTTTTAAAATAATATTTAATTTGGTTCTTAACTGTTGATTTTTGGGTGTGCTTGTATTAAAATAATAGTAGTGCGTAACGCACTGTCAAAAGTAAAAATTACATACGATTATTAAAGGAAAGAGTTTATGGATTTTTCAGACATTATTATGCTGCTAAGCGGCGTCGCTCTGTTCTTGTTCGGTATGTCCGTAATGGGCGACGGACTTCAAAAATCTTCCGGTAACAAACTCGAACCCATTCTTTTCCGCCTTACAAGCACAATGCCAAGGGGTGTTTTGCTCGGCGCGCTGGTCACCGCGGTGATCCAGAGCTCCAGCGCGACCTCGGTAATGGTAGTCGGCTTTGTAAATTCCGGAATGATGAAGGTTCGGCAAGGTATTTCCGTAATACTCGGCGCAATTTTAGGCACAAGTATCACGGGCTGGGTAATCTGCCTGAGCTACATTGACGGCGCGGCAGGTTTTGCCGAGATATTCTCGACCGCTACGCTTACGGGTATTGTCGCTCTTGTGGGAATCATCCTAAAGATGTTCTCAAAGAACGTTACGACAAAAAATGTCGGCGACATCTTCCTCGGCTTTGCCGTTTTGATGTTCGGTATGAGCGCAATGAGCTCGTCTGTTAAGGAACTGGGCAATCAGGAATGGTTTACCTCGACAATGACCTCAATGTCAAATCCGTTCCTCGGTATTTTGGTAGGTCTTGTATTTACAGCGCTTTTGCAGTCGGCATCGGCGTCTGTCGGTATTATCCAGGCGTTGTCCGTAACCGGCGCTATGACGTTTGAGTCGGCTTGGCCGCTGCTTTTGGGTGTTATCGTCGGCGCGGCGCTTCCCGTTGTACTTTCTTCAATGGGCGCGACCGCAAAGGGAAAGCGAACGGCGTTTGTCTATCCCATATGTACAACGCTCGGCGTTATTTTGCTTGCGGCGCTGTACTATACCGTGAGTATTTTCGTTCAGTTCCCGTTTGTAAAAGAGGTTATGAACCCGTTCTCGCTGGCGCTTACAAACACTATAATGCGTTTTGTGCTCATCCTTTTGGTTCTGCCGTTTACCAATCTTATCGAAAAGATGGTAACGACTATGTTCAAGGGCGACGACGAAGAAGACGAGGATATGCCCTCGACCCGTCTTGAGGATCGCTTCATTCCTCACCCCGCGCTCGCTATCGAGCAGAGCCGTATGACGATAAACAATATGGCTGCGTCGTCACAGAAGGCGGTTGGAAAGGCGATCTCTCTGATCAGTAATTACGACGAAAAGACCTTCAAAAAGGTCAAAAAATTAGAGGATCAGGTCGACAGCTACGAGGACGCTTTAGGCACATATCTTATCAAGCTGACCGCTCAGGAGATGACCATAAAGCAAAACGAGGCTGTGTCGGTATTCCTGCACACCGTGCCTGAGTTTGAGAGTATATCCGATATCGCTATGAATATCGCGATCAAGGCAAAGGAAATGCACGATAACAAGTACCATTTTTCCGACGCTGCCAACCAAGAACTCGAAACCATGTGCAAGGCTGTGCTCGAGATCGTAAATATGACTAACCAAGCCTTTACCGAGGGTGATCTCTCGCTTGCAAGGCAGGTAGCTCCGCTTGAGGAATACATCGACTATATGCGCGATACTATCAAGCAAAACCACGTTCACAGAC
>CADBXH010000150.1 GCA_902798605.1 uncultured Ruminococcus sp.
CTTTTTTGATCCATACGGTTATTCTCCTTTCCTGACACAAATCATAACTCAAACCGCAGCTTTTGAACACGACATAAAGTGAGAAAATGCCGTTTTTATACGGTAGACACGTGTGTCGGGCCTTGATAATCTCCTAAAACAAGTGATTTTTTGTTAAGATAATGGTAATACCGTAATTATACCATAATCACAAGCGCTTGACAATGTTTCAGCCGCAGGGCTGAGTATTTTTTCTCCCTGCGGCTATACTTATCAGCTATAAATCAATTCTGCGTTGACTATCTCTGTTGCTCGGTTGCGAATATTGTTCATTCTCTGCACCCACAGCATTTGATTGTCTGCTTTTAGCTGTTCGGTTACGCCTTCCTTTTCGGCAAGTTGATTTACCAGCCGAAAGAACATATCCTCTGCCTGCTTGTCAATGTCGGCGAGGTAGGCGGTAAGCTTACAGCTCGTTAGCAAGTCCGTATAGCGGATTTTGTGGTGCTGCTCGATATACCGTAAATGCCGTTTTCCCCAAATGCCGATTTCTACCTTTGGCTGTTCGGGTAGTTTAAGGTCGGGTAATAAATAATCGCCCTGTTGTGTATAGCTGATTTCAAAATTGTGTTTCATTATAGAATCCTCCAAAAAAATATTCGCACATATATCACAGCTCCCCGATTGCCACATTTTGTTATAATCTGTTATCAGTTTTTCTTTCCCTCATCTTTGCCCTTGCGAGCTGTCGGGAACGATATAATAAAATGTGAAATCATATGTCCGCATAAGGTGAGCAAACTGCGATAAATCCACTGTTTATCAGGCTTTTGGAGGACTTTACTAACAACCTATGATATGCTATAATAGCCATAGATTATTTCAAATTCAAATCAGCATTTATTGAATTATTTCTATTATCCATAGATGATAATTCATCTATTGTTTTATTTGTGCATGCAGAGAAAACTAAAAGCACAGACAATAATAAAACTATCAAAAACCAATTCTTTGCGCATTTTCTACAATACATTATAACAACCCCTTTTGTTTTATATTTCAATTATATAACACCCTGTAGTTGTTGTCAACGACTAACAATAAGTATTTTATTTAACGCCTAAAAGTTGTTAATATTAATATAGAGGTGTTGATTATGGTAAAAAACTTAAAAAAATTGAGAAATCAAAAGCAGATTAGTCAGCAACAGCTTGCCGATATAATTGGAATAAGTCAACAATCAATTAATAAGTATGAGAATCACGGTGTTGAACCCGATATTGATACATTGATAAAGTTAGCAACTTACTTTAACACTTCTGTTGATTACTTGATTGGCAATACAGATATAAACCATATTATTGAGAAAGTTGAAAAGTATGATTTAAACACCGAGGAATGTGCACTTATCGATTGCTATCGTCAACTAAATGATAAAGAGATAAATAGCATAATCTTGGTTATGGATAATTATATCAACAAAAAATAACAGAGGGCAAATAAATGCTCTCTGTTATTTTTTAGCACAAAGCTATCAATTATTAAACTCTAAACTCTTAACTCTAAACACTAAAAAAGCTGCCGACATTGACGCCGACAGCTTACTGTTAAATTTATTTATCTTCCGCAACAACCTCGCGGATGACTTTTGCTATGTGGGGCTGGGTAAGGCCGAATTTATCGAGCAGCTCCCAAGCGGGACCGCTGTATCCGAAGGTGTCCTGAACGCCGATCTTTGTCACCTTGACGGGACACTCCTCGGCGAGCACCTGACAAACAGCGTCGGCCAAGCCGCCGACAACGTTGTGCTCCTCAACGGTGATGATTCTGCCGGTCTCCTTAGCCGCCTTTGTGATGATCTCGCGGTCGATGGGCTTGATCGTGTGGATGTTGATAAGCCTTGCGTTGATACCCTCGGCTTCCAATTCCTTTACCGCCTTGAGCGCCTCGTTAACAACAAGGCCGGTAGCGATAACGGTGACATCATCACCCTCGTGGAGCGTGATGCCCTTGCCGAGCTCAAAGCTGTAGGTCTCGGGGTCGTTAAAGCTGTCGATAGCGAGTCTGCCGAGACGGATATACACGGGACCGTCGTACTCGATAGCCGCCTTTGTAGCCGCCTTCATCTCCCAGTGGTCGGCGGGGTTGAGAACGACCATACCGGGGATAGCGCGCATAATGCCCATATCCTCTACACACTGATGAGTAGCGCCGTCCTCGCCCGTTGAAATGCCCGCGTGGCTGCCGGCGATCTTTACGTTGAGTCCGGGATATGCCACTGAGTTGCGGATCTGCTCAAAGGCTCTGCCGGTCGCGAACATAGCGAACGAAGCCGCTACGGGGATCTTGCCCGCTGCCGCCATACCTGCCGCTACGCCTACCATATTGCCCTCGGCGATGCCGCAGTCAAAGAACCTGTCGGCGTACTCCTTCTGGAAAATGCTTGTCTTTGTAGCCGCCGCCAGATCGGCGTCGAAAACTACTATATCTTTATTATCCTTAGCAAGCTCGCAGAGCGCTTCGCCGAAGCTCTCTCTGGTCGCCTTTTTGATTATCTCTGCCATCAGCACTCGCCCTCCAATTCCTTGATTTGAGCGTCAAGCTCGGCTGTAGCCGCTTCAAACTGCTCCAAGTTGGGAGCTACGCCGTGCCAGCCTACCTGATTTTCCATAAACGACACGCCTTTGCCCTTTACGGTTTTGGCGAGGATCGCCGTGGGCTTGCCCTTTACGGTCTTTGCCTTGTCAAGCGCGGACTTGATCTGCTCAAAGTCGTGTCCGTCGATCTTGATCACCTCAAAGCCGAATGCCTCAAACTTTTTGTCAAGCGGTTCGATTCCCGCTACGTCCTCAACGGTACCGTCGATCTGAAGACCGTTTTGGTCAACGATCACTACGAGGTTGTCGAGCTTGTTATGAGAAGCGAACATAGCCGCCTCCCAAACCTGGCCTTCCTCTACCTCGCCGTCGCCGAGAACTGTATATGTGCGATAGTCTTTGTTGTCAAGCTTTGCAGCGAGCGCCATTCCGCACGCCGCCGATACACCCTGTCCGAGCGAGCCTGTGCTCATATCAACACCGGGTGTACGCTTCATATCGGGGTGACCCTGGAGCATCGCGCCGACGTGGCGGAGCACAGTGAGCTCCTCCCAGTCAAAAAATCCCTTGAGCGCCAGAACAGCGTAGAGGCTGGGGCAGCAATGGCCCTTTGAAAGTACAAAACGGTCTCTGTCCTCCCACTGGGGGTTTTCGGGGTCGACCTTCATCTCTTTATAATAGAGATAGGTAAAGATATCGGCAGCCGAAAGCGAACCGCCCGGATGACCGGATTTCGCGTGATATGTGCCGAGGATCGCTCCCTTTCTCGCTTTGGCAGCGAGAATTTTGAGCTGCTTGATTTCTGAACTATCCATAAACAACCATCCTTTCCGTGCGCTTTGATACGACAAAAAACGCTAATATACACGCACGTCACTGATTTTATTATACACCATATTGATAAAAATTCAACAAATGTTTTGCGATAATTTAATGAATATCGAAAATTGTTGTAAAATACATAATATCCGCCTTGAAACATTTAATTTTTGTGGTATAATTTAATTAATGGAAATCAGTTCCGGAGGTTTTATTATGCTTCTTACTGCCGATGTTGGCAATACAAATATAAAGCTGGGTATTTTTGACGGCGATAAGCTC
>CADBXH010000151.1 GCA_902798605.1 uncultured Ruminococcus sp.
TAAGCTTGTCGGTCTCTTCAAGCAGGGTCGGCACAAAGCGAAGCGCGAGCGACATCATCATTGAGATTTCGTGGACCGGAAAATGAATGACATTGAGCGGCTTCATAAGCCGTTCTATCGCGTCGGTCAGCTCCGTGGGCGAAGTCGTAAAGGTCAGGCACGAGCTTGCCAAAATCAGGCAGATTATGCGAACCGTTACAAAAACAGCCCTGTGGATTCCGTTCCACGTTACTTTTATTATCCACCATTGCCAAATCGGATCTCCGGAGCCGTAAAACAGGTTAAAAACCGAAGTGATGATGACAATGAAGATTATCACCTTTAGGCTTTTGAAGTAGAATTTAGCGGGGATCTTGCTCAGGATCAAAAACAGCGCGGTAAAGGCGACTGTGATCGCGAGCGAATAATAATTGAAGGTGCAGAAAATCACCACGACAAACGCGATAAATACTATCAGCTTACCCCTAGGGTCGAGCTTGTGGATAATACTGTTGCCGGGGAAATACTGGCCGAAGGCTACGTCTCTTACCATATTTTGCCCTCCTTTTTCAGGAGAGCCGTAAGAACGGACAACGCTTCGTCAACTCCCAGTATCCCGTCGGGAATATCGTATCCGCGTTCCTTTAAGCTCTGCATTATTCTGGTGATCTGCGGGATCCTGAGCCCGATTTTTTCGAGCTCGTCGCCGTGGGAGAACACCTCTTTTGTCTTGTTGAACATAACAAGCTCTGAGCTGTTCATCACCATAACCCTGTCGGCGACCCTTGCGATATCCTCCATACTGTGGGATACAAGCAAGACGGTGTTGCCCTTTTCCTTGTGGTAGCGCGTGATCTGGCTTAGGAGAATCTCGCGACCCATAGGGTCAAGACCCGCGGTGGGTTCATCGAGGATAAGCACATCGGGATCCATCGCGATGACTCCCGCGATCGCCGCGCGGCGTTTTTCTCCGCCGGAGAGGTCAAACGGGGATTTGTCGAGCAGTTCGGGCTTTAAGCCCGTAAACTCGGCGGCGCTTCTCACCGCCCTGTCGAGCTCGTCGCCGCTCAGTCCCTTGTTGATCGGACCGAAGGAAATATCCTTGTATACGGTTTCTTCAAACAACTGGTACTCGGGGTACTGAAACACCATACCGACCTTAAAGCGGACGGAGCGGATCTTTTTAGGCTCGTCCCAGATGTTTTTGCCGTCGAGTATGACTTCGCCCTCAGTGGGCTTTATCAGCCCGTTGAGCATTTGCACAAGGGTGGATTTGCCCGAACCGGTGTGGCCGATAATGCCGATAAACTCGCCTTTGTTGATATTGAGGCTTACGTTGTTTACGGCGCGTTTTTCAAACGGCGTACCCTGTCCGTAGACAAAACCGAGGTTTTTAAGTTCGAGGATATTGCTCATCCAAGCACCTCCCCGAGTATTTTTACGCAGTCCTCCGCAGTAAGCGGGATCTGCTCTATCTCAACACCGCAGCCCTTTAGCCTGAAAGCAAGCTCGGAAGCCTGCGGTACGTCAAGTCTGTGCTTTTTCAGCAGCTCGACCTGAGAGAACACTTCATCAGGCGTGCCCTGAGTCAGTATCTTGCCGCTGTCCATCACCACTACGCGGTCGGCCTGAACAGCCTCCTCCATATAATGGGTGATCAGAACTACAGTGATACCCATTTCGCGGTTGAGCTTGAAGAGGGTATCCATTACCTCTGACCTGCCGCTCGGGTCGAGCATAGCGGTGGGCTCGTCAAGCACGATGCACTGAGGCTGTATCGCTAAAACTCCGGCAATAGCTATCCTCTGCTTTTGTCCGCCGGAGAGCTTGTACGGAGCGTGCAGGCGGTACTCGTACATATCGACCGCCTTGAGCGCTTCGTCTACCCTTTTGCGGATCTCGGCGGGCTCGACTCCGAGATTTTCGGGTCCGAAAGCCACGTCCTCCTCCACGATAGAAGCGACAAGCTGGTTGTCGGGATTTTGCAGGACAAGACCTACCTTTTCTCTTATATCAAAAGTTTTTTCTTCGTCGCCGGTGTCATCATTGTCCACATACACCTTGCCCCTGTCGGGCAATAGCATTGCGTTAAGATGCTTGGCAAGTGTGGATTTTCCGCAGCCGTTGTGACCGATAACAGCCACAAACTCGCCTTTTTCGATCTCGAGCGAAACGCCGTCTACCGCGTTTGGCGCGTTTGGGTTCTCGCTCGGATCGTCATAGGAAAAATACACATCCTGTATCGAGATAAAATTCATTTTAATTCTCCCAGATCGCGGTTGAGCCGCACGGCAAAACAAGACCCGTGTCGGTCACCTTTAGTCCGATTTCGTCGCTCGAAACTTTGCCGCCGAATTTGTTTTGCAGCAGCACTCCGAGCAGGTATTGCATCACAGCGGGGCTCAAGCCCGTTGTGTAGGAGTTAAGAATAAAAAATACGGGCTCGTCGCTTAAAACCTGCATACACAGTGTAACGAGCGAATAGAGCTGTTCTTCGAGCTTCCAGACCTCGCCGCCCGGGCCCCTGCCGTAGGACGGGGGATCCATAATGATGCCGTCGTAGTGATTGCCGCGGCGGATTTCACGCTGCACGAATTTTACGCAGTCGTCAACCAGCCAGCGGACGGGCTTGTCGGCAATTTTGCTTGACTGAGCGTTTTCTTTTGCCCAGTTCACCATACCCTTTGAGGCGTCGACGTGGCAAACAAAAGCGCCTGCTTTCATACAGGAAAGGGTCGCGCAGCCGGTGTAACCAAACAGATTGAGCACCTTTAGGGGACGGTTTTGTTCCCTGATCTTCTTTGCGGCGAAATCCCAGTTCACCGCCTGCTCGGGGAACACACCTGTGTGCTTGAAACCCATGGGTTTTATGTTGAATATAAGCTCTCCGTAGTTTATTGTCCAGCGCTCGGGAACTTTTTTGTATTGCTCCCAGTGACCGCCGCCCTTGTTTGAGCGGTGATAACGCGCGTGGGCGTTTTTCCATAGCGGATTCTTTTTGCCCGACGACCAGATGATCTGCGGGTCGGGACGTATCAGGATTATGTCTCCCCAGCGCTCGAGGCGTTCGCCGTCCGAGGTGTCGATAAGCTCATAATCCTTCCAGTTTTCGGATAATCGCATTATGTCATCTTCCTAAATTTAAATCTTATTGTAGGGGCGGTCATTGACCGCCCGCGGGCGAGCACTGCTCCCCCCTACATAATTAATTGTCAAATAAATTCGGCTGAGTCGCGGAGCCCTGAACTGCTCCCTTTGGGAAGTCGTAGCCGAGATGTCTGCACGCCTCGGCGGTCACGCATCTGCCGCGCGGTGTGCGGCTCAAAAAGCCGATCTGCATTAGGTACGGCTCGTAGACGTCCTCAATAGTGACCGCTTCCTCGCCGATGGCTGCGGCTAAGGTCTCAAGCCCGACGGGGCCGCCGTTGTAGAAGCGGATTATGGCTTCGAGCATACGCCTGTCGTTTTGATCGAGACCGAGCTCGTCGATCTCAAGGCGGTCAAGCGCGGTTCTGGCGGTATCGAGAGTGATGACTCCGTCCGACATGACCTGCGCGAAATCGCGGACGCGCTTTAGCATACGGTTGGCGATTCGCGGTGTTCCTCGCGAGCGCGAGGCGACCTCTATCGCCCCCTCGTAGTCTATCTGTATACCGAGTATCCCCGCGCT
>CADBXH010000152.1 GCA_902798605.1 uncultured Ruminococcus sp.
ACGCGCTGGGCGGCACGATTTCGGAGCTCGATGAAAAAATAGAGGTTATCCGCTCCGCCAACGCCGCTCAGAACGAAACCTCGGCTGCGCTCAGAACGCTTCTGAATGAGTGCCGCGGATTGATCCAGGAGATTCACCGCGGATAATAAATGCGGCGATTTTTTGCCGCAACAAATTTTATCGTGACTTTTTCGTTTCCTTATACTATGATATATACGGTATTGTATAATAATTAATATCAGGAGGAATAATATAAAAAAGCAATTTCTGCTTTTCTGTCAGCTGTTATGCTGGCTTTGAACGCGGCACCGTCGCTGACAGCAGCCGCCGCCGAGAAAAAGACCGCATGGGTCAAGGGAGATGCGAACGGCGATGGTACCGTGAGCATCTCGGACGTCACCTGTATCCAGAACTATCTCGCTGACTTTCCCGTAGGCATTGTGCTTGACGCGGCGGACGTGACGGGCGACGGTGAGATCGCTGTTACCGACGTGACAAATATCCAGTATTTTCTCGCGGGTCTGCCGTCATCGCTGGACAGTAAGCTCAGCAACGACGAATTGTACGAGCTTTCGGTGCGCGACGCTGTGTTTGCCGACGAAGATGAGATCATGCCTCCGGTCAACATCTCTAAGGACGATGACAGGGTGATATGGGACGGCGACAAGGTCCTCGTGACGATTACGCATAAGTATCCCGACAGCTATCCGGCGGGCGAAGAAGTCGAATTGAAATGGGGAGACGCGTGGTGCGTTTCCGCCGGAGAAATGTACAGCTGGGTAAAGGAAAGCGAAGGCGTTACCGACTGGACAGAGAGGTTCCACCAAGTTTTGGGTGTGCCGACATCAAAGAATTACAACACGGTCACCGGCAATACCGTTACTTATCAGACGGTATATGTCAAAGAACAGTCCGACACTTCGCTGCCTCACGCTGAGCAAAAGACTGTCGGCGGCAAGACCTATTATGTGTTCCCGTGCAGCGTTGCCGCGAAGGAAATGACTTCAAATATTACGGCACAAATCATCGACGGTGTTGATCAAGGCGACAGTTATACCTATTCCGTCAAGGAATATGCCGATTATCTGCTCGAACACGCTGACGATAAGGGAACGGATGAGCAAAAAGAATACGCAAAGGCGGTTCCGCTCGTAGAAAAAATGCTCCAATACGGCGCGTATGCAAAGGAGTATTTTGACGAGACCGATACGCTTAATGATTTTGAAAATGTTTCCATCGACATTAATGATCCCGTTATCGGCGTATTCCCCGAGGGTACGTCCTTTAAGGGCGCGACGCTTTCGCTGAAATCCGAAACCACGCTCTCGCTCTACTTCACGAGCAACACAACGCTAACATTCTCCTGCGCGGACTATAACGTGGAAATAATATTTTTTGTATAACAGAGAAACTATCCTCGAAAAATCTCGACACCATATATGGTAGGATACGGCACATAACAGAATAAAAATGATTTTGATTTGGTGGAAAAGATGCTTCCAATCCAATGAATTTGAAACTGACATACAGTTACACCGCCCGGAGCGCCCTTTCATCAATACCAATTATAGTTGTAATAATTGCTTCCTGCTCCGATGATAAAGTAGTTCATCATTTGAGCGTATCTTGCCGCGTTGATTTCCTCATCGGTATATTCAAACTCGAATTTTACCGCGCCGTTTGTTCCTGATTTTAGGATTGTGCCGGTTATGATACCGTTTTCCTTCTCGACCTCTACGGTCTTTTGAATCTGAGAAGGAGCTTCTCGAAAATCCGCCGACATAATTTTTACAATGCCGTCGCTGTCATACTCAGTTGTGTAAGTACCGTTGAATCTCGTCCAGTTTTTCTTTGATCCGGACGTCCATTTTGTAAAGTAGCCGGTGTTGATGCTCTTTTTGATTACGCCGTTCTCTGTGAAAATCTGAACCGAATCCAACTCCTCGGCAAATTCTTCAGGAGAATACTCAGTGCCCGGCGTGTACCTTGAACCCAAAAGAGAAGTAAAATATCCGTCGCCGTTAGCATACTGATAGATGGTGTCGCTTGATCCGCCGCCCTCGTTATCGGTATGGACGTTGTAAACCCTTCCGTTGTTGTACTCGATTTTCGTGGTTTCATGATTAGCGTCATTCTTTATGACGGAAGTTTTAGGCAGATTGTTTTCAAAGGTATATTCAAAAAGCATTTTTGATGAGCCGAGCTCTTCATCGCTGTAAACCTGTTCTATCATCGTGGGATACGCGTTTTGATATTCCACGTTCTGCGTGTAATCCAAGCTCCATTCATTTGTATCATAGTCAGCACAGTACACTTTTACGCTTTTCACAAGTCTGTGTTTTGTTCCGTCAATATCCGTGGACGGGGCTGTATTTACTTCAGCGGCAAAAGCCGGGACCGTGGATGCAAAAAAAGTTGCCATGCAAATAAGAGCACAAAATATTTTTTTCATTTTTTATTTCTCCGTTTCTTCTGTGTCATATTTTTTACTGTGGTTATATGATAACATCTAATCAAAATATAATCCATATTCAACTCTCCGCCGATCTGTCTGTTTTCGGACAGTTTGCAGAACAGTCGTCTATATTCGGACAGTTTGCAATATAATTGTCTATATCTTGCAATCCGCCGGAAAATTTGATATGATACTAGCATACCGAAGGAGCGTGGATATGATGAGTGAAAGCAAGCACAACCGCAGGACGCAAAGAACCAAAAGGGCGATCTACACCGCGTTTGCCGAGCTGTTGTCCGAAAAGGAGCTGCACAAGATCACCGTGCAGGAGCTGGTTGACAGAGCGGATATCGGACGCGCGACTTTTTACACGCATTATCTTGATATATACGATCTCAACGAAAAAATCGAGGGAGAAACCATGACCGAGATCGCGTATATCGCGCTGGAGCTCGGTGAACAGCCCGCGGAGGCATTTTTCAAGAGTCTGCTGGATTATATGTCTGATAACCGCGCGGTGTTCAAAATGATTTTCAGTCCCAACAACACCGGACAGCTGCACGCCGACCTCACCCAAATGATAGAGGGCGTGTTCCGTCAGGTGGAGAGCGAGAAAACAGGCTCAAAGCTCGACGACAAACGCCTTGCCTATATAAGCCGCTACCGTGCGCAGGGCTGTCTGGCAGTGATCTCAATGTGGGTCGAGGGCGGCTTTGCCGAGCCGAAGGAGTTTATCGTTGAAACGATCACCGAGCTTGACAACGGTATAGAAGGAATAACAGCATAAAAACACCGCCCTTTCGGTTCTATCCAAAAGGGCGGTTTCTGTTGCTATGTCGTTATTTACGCGAGCTTGAATACGCAGGCGTTGCCGCTGTACGCGTAGTTCCATCTATCATTCTTCCAAATGTTGACGCCGCAGTCGATCAGTTGGATCGTGCGCTCGCTCGCGCCTACTTGGTCGATATTGATCCCCTTGTAGCAGGATCTTTGATAGTTGTAGCCGACGAGCTCTGAAAGGCTGCTGACAGAATCGTTACGTGCGCCCTCAGTAACGAGGTTGGTGTTTTGAGGAAGGTTGGATGTATCGAATCCGTTTTGATCGAGCAGCGTGCGCAGGGTGATTCCCTTGCTGCTTGCGTCGTTAGCAAGCGCTTTGATCTTGTCACCGTTGAGCGCGTCGTCGGCGAGGTCTGAGGTCTTCTGATCCGCGTCATCAGACCATTTTCCGTTTGCGTTGGGATTTCTTGTGTGATCCAGCACGCTGAGCTTATTGCTCATAGCAATGTTTGAGTTGCCCTTGTCCACATATATGCAGCGTGAACCTTCCGTAACTCTCTGATACAGTCCATAGAAAATGTCGGTAGGATATATCGGCTTCAGTTCCACCGTTGTGATCCAACCGTTATAGGGCTTTATTTTATAGTATTTTCCTCCTAAAGAAAAGTCAGCATTATCGTAATGCACACCGTCGCTGCCGATATAATATATGCTTTCTCCTTCTTTTATCTCATCCGTGGTCAAATACCTATTAACTTCTTTTATCTCGTCGGCAACGTCGTCCGCGTCCCGGCAGATATGCGCTGAAAAGTCTTTGTTGATTGCCGCCTGCGTTTTTTCGGGCAAAGCGTTTACGTAAAGCTGCGCGGAAAGGCTTTCCATAATGGTGGCGCAACCTGCGGAGTAAGCAGACATAACGTAATCGCATACGGGCTTAGCCTTGTCTATAGCTTCGCCGATATTTTCATACAATTTGTGTTTG
>CADBXH010000153.1 GCA_902798605.1 uncultured Ruminococcus sp.
TTCCCGGCGGTTGCAGATAGTCCCTATCATTCAATCTTTCTCGCAGCTCGACAAGAATTACGGTAAGGAAGGTGCGGAAATCATTGTTGACAACACACAGATTACGCTCTTCGGCGGTTTCGCTCCTAACAGTTCATCAGCCGAAACGCTCTCCAAAGCGCTCGGCTCGAGGACAGTTATGTCCGGTTCCATCAGTCGGGGAAAAGATAATCCGTCACAGTCTTTGCAGATGGTTGAGCGACCTTTAATGACACCGGATGAATTGAAGTCAATGGAAAAAGGCGATTTTATCGTCATGAAAACAGGTGTTCATCCAATGAAGGTTCATCTAAAATTGTTCTTCAAGTGGGGAATTGAATTCGATGAAGACAACCCGTACACCGTCCCCGAGAATGGTAACCGCAAGGTTGAGTACGCAGAGAAACAGGAAATTCAGAACGGTATTATGCAGAAGTACCATCCGGAATCTGTATTTGATGCGCCACCTATATCTGAAAAGGCAAATCGCGATTCTAAACCTCATGGCACTGAACAGGAAAATATTTTTGATGATGCTCCACCTCTTAAAGACAAAGAACGAAAAAGAAGGCGTGGAGGTGCAACGCATACTCAGGAACAAACAATGAATCCGCCAAAAGCAGAGGTGAATCCAAGTGAGTCGTCTTAAATTTCTGTACTGTTCCGACCTGCCGCACCGGGCTGTTTCTGTCTATATCTACCTTGATGACAGAGCCAACAAGGACGGCGAATGCTGGCCGTCCATCACAACTATTGCCAAGGAGCTGAAGCTCTCACAGTCAACTGTCCGCAGAGCTTTGCGTGATTTACGCAAGGCAAAGCTGATTGAAACCGAGCAACGTTACCGCAAAAAAGGCGGCAAAAGCAGTCTGCTGTACAAACTCAAAGGAAAATAGAAAAAGAAGCGGATGACAGATGCCATCCGCTTCTGGTTACTTTTTGCTTGCGACCGGCGGCTTTGCTTGAACAGGAGCCGCGTCAACAAATAAATCCTTATATCCGTTTTTGATTCGTTTGCACTTCATGCAGTAAACCTCTCTGCCGAGGTTGATACAGTCCGCACAGGTTTTTTTATTGTCCATTTCCAAAACCTCCGTAAAATCAAACAAGGGTAATTGTACCACGGAAGAAATCTTTTTGATATTCTTTTTGGAAAATTACAAAAATTTAATTGTCTGAATAACGACTTTTCCGCCAAGGAGTTACTGCATCTAAATCGTGGCAGGTGCCACCTGTCATCACGGAGGGAGAAAGGGAATATACCCATCTTAAAAGATATTACAGCAGAAGAAAGACAAGAAATTATTCTATCTAAAATTAATGTAGAGTATATGAATCAAATATATGGGAGTATTTTTGCTGATACTCTATAATACAAAATCATTGTCATAGTCACTTGGCAGACGTTTTTGCTTGTTCTTATTTGTTTTAATTTGGTTTTTTTGTTGCTTTCGGAAGTTGAAAACAGCAAATAGTCATCCTCCGGCGGCTGATTCATCAAATCATCAGTATCTTCAAGCTTCTGAAGCGGCAGCATAAAGTTGACCGCGATACTGACAAAGCCTATGCAGTACAAAAATCTGCTGATAACACGCTTCACATACGCCTTTACGGCAGATTGTCGGAGTGAGTCTTTGCGTGATAAAAATTCAATCGCCCTGTCGGCAGGGCGGTTTTTCTATTGTCCGCTTTTAACGGTTATGGGCAGTCGTGCAACGTTTTTTACCTTTCTTCATGAAAAGCAGCCTTCTGCTTTCTAACAGAGAATAGTATGAACGAACGCCTCGTGTGGTCAAAACGCACGAATCCGGCGCTGGCTTTTTATATAAGCATACAAAAAAATGGCAAATATTATTTTGTTTTTTGCAAAATGCTAAATTATTTCCTAAAATATGCTATAATAACGATAACGAATTAATAAGTATTAGGAGGTATACATTATGGGAATGTTGAAAAAACCGATGAGCATACTGCTGTCATTGCTGATGATCGTCAGTCTGTTCACGATCGTTCCGTTTCCTGTCGGCGCAGAGAGCGCCGTGTATACGCTGACGGTCGAGAATTTTGAGCCGAGCCCGACCAATGATTATGATGAAAATATTGCGCTCGAAACCAAGATCGGCGGCAGCGTCACAGAGGGAACAAGTCATTCCGTTCAGTCGGGTACGCAGATCAGCGTGACGGCTCGCCTGGGATCCAACGGCTATCCGTATCATGTGACGGGTATGACCATGACCTATCTGCAGGACGGCGAGACGAAAACCACGGAAGCGGAACTCGAAATACTCGACGCCTACCGCAATGTCAGGGCTGTGTTCACCATGCCCCCGTCGGACGCGCGTATTTCTTTCAAAGTGGATGAGCTTCATTCCGTTCAGGTCTCCGGCAGCGCCGACGGCACCGTTACCGCCGACCGCATTCGCGCGTATAAGGGCGACGCGGTCAATGTTACGGTAACGCCGACCAATTCCGCAAAGCCGTGTTATAAGCTGTACGCCACATACGAATGGGACACTGACACAAGGCAGCTTGAGATAATCAACAACAGTTCCTTTGTCATGCCGGCAGGTTCCGACGTGAGGGTATATGCAGAATTCTTCGATTCCGTCGCGGCGTATATAGAGCGCTCATGGGACGGTGAGAAGGTCGTCGCAAAAGAGCGCATCCGCACGCCGGACGAGGGGTATATCAGCATGTCCTCGGTCGCCGACGGCAGCACCCTGCAGGGCGGCAGCTGGTATTATGTCAATAGCGATGTTGCCTTCAAAAAGCGCGTCCACACCGACGGCGAGGTGCATATCATCCTCGGCGACGGCGCGACGGTGGACTTTAAGAGAGGTCTCGAGGTCAGTGAAGGGGACACCCTGAACGTGTATGATCAGAAGCAAGGTACCGGCAAGATGATCGCCTTCTGTGAGCGCTTTGCCCAGCGCGTCAACAACGGCGAGGAGAGCCTCGGCGCCTATCTTGCAGGCGACATCGACCTCGGCGAGAGCCAGACCATGGTGGGCACGAAGGACCATCCCTATCAAGGCGAATTCAATGGCAATGGCTACACGCTGACCGTCCATTACAAAAGTACACAAGAATACACGGCTCCTTTCCGCTATGTCGTCGGAGCATACTTCTCTAAGCTGAAAGTGGCTGGTACTATCGCCTCGAGTGCGAAGTTCAGCGGTGGTATCGTCGGTCAGGTCATGAATAAAGACGTTACTTTCTCATGGTGTCAGTCTTCCGTCACCCTTGACAGCTCTGTCGATGGCGATGCCACCAATGGTGGCTTTGTGGCTCATGCAATTAATGGCAGGGTGGGCTTTTTTGATTGTCTCTTTGATGGCAGCTTCTTAGGCGAGAAATGCCACAGCAATGGCGGCTTTGTCGGCTGGATAGACCAAACGACCTATAATCCTTTTTTCCATAATTGTTACTTCAAGCCTGCGAAGATTAGCACGAAGATGGACAACTGTAGGACCTTCGCCCGTGCTAATAGCGGCATAGCGTATCCTTTAGAGATACAAGATTGCTACTATTCCGAACTCTACGACGGCAGTGAGACGACGGAAATCTATATTAAAAAGTATTT
>CADBXH010000154.1 GCA_902798605.1 uncultured Ruminococcus sp.
TTTTTGTTTCGCGCGACACAGGGCGAAACAGGGCACGTCAGGTTTTGCCGTAGCTTAGCGCTTCTACTGCAATTTTGATACCGAGAGAAAACCCTCGGATATGAAAAAGAAAGACCTCGCCGCTGCTGCGGGAATCAGTACCTTTACTATCAGCAAGATGGGCAAGGGCGAGAATGTCACAACAGATGTATTTGGCAAAATTTGCATATGCGCGTGAGAGCAAATGACATTGTCAGCCTGATCGTGAACCGATGCAGAATGTTTTAATAAGTAATTTGTATAAACGCCGAGGTGAGATTGCCTCGGCGTTTATGTATATACTTTGTGACTTCCGTAAAACTGAAATATATGATGCTTTTACGCTTTTATTCAAAAACAGCGTCGAAATTTGTTGAAAGTCCATATAAATGGTGATATAATAACCTTATATTATATGTGATACGAGGCGTTGTAACATGAAAAAACATATTGTGTGTTCGCTGATAATTGGTGCGGCAGTTATTGCTGCCGCCGGAACTGCACACGTTCTTGCCGAGGAAACCACTCAGAACAGCGGAGCGGTTCATTTAACTTTTGCCGAAAATTATAATCTTGATATTTCATATTTTTCCGATGAGGCTTGCAGTATTCCTTTGTCTACGGAAAACTGTCGATTGAATCAGGGCGACAAAATATACGCGTCTTTGCCCGCGGTAAAAAACGCCAAGAGTAATCTGTACCGCTTTGATTGTTTTCGCATCTGGTCGCATAATGAGGACGGCAGCAAAAACGAATTAATCGCGAAGTCAGACGAGGCGGGCGGTTTGGTTTGGACTGTCCCGGAGGATTTTACCGGTACTGAGATTTCCGTTGAGCCGCTCGGAGGTTTTGAGCAAAGAAAGCTAAAGTTCAGTACATATAGCCTGGACGAAAACTTAAAGGAAGTAGAGCTTCAGGGCAAGTGGCTGGTAAACGGAAAGAGCAATGCTGAAGTCAGCCCCGTTGAATCGTATAAGGTTGTTTTTGATTACAGCGATTACTCCGATTCTCATTATTTTGTTTCCTCTACTCCGAAATGTTTCAAGAATAACGAGAGCGACTGCAGAGTAGTTTTCCCTGAAGCGGATTCACTCAATCCTGTCGATACATACACTGTACAGATGCACCCGTACTTTTCGCTCCGTATTATTGACCCGGAATACAATGTAATGAATTTCATTCCTATATTTGAACGCGATGCCGTGAAGAGCGTCAAGAAAAACGGTGAAGAGGTTTCGTATTCCGCGGGCGGAAACGAAAAAATCGACAAGCTGAAAGCGGGAGATAAGATTGTTGTTGTGGTGAATAGCCTTTATAGACTGATTGGAAAGGGCGTAAATGTCGGTCAGCCCGTTGAAGCGGACGGCGGCTATGAGTATACCTTTACAATCCCAGATTCATACGGCGACGCTTTGGAGATAACTCTGAGCAAGCGCAGTCAGGAAAAATGAGAAAAGGTTTCGGTTCCTGAAATAAAGAACGCGTCTATTACTCTTTATAACAAGAATGGTGTTGAGCTGCGTCCCGATGAAGTTGCGCCCGACGGAGGCGAAATGATCAAAGTGGTAATCAATCCTTTCTCAGGATATTACGTGTCGGGCAATGACATCGGCGGAAAAAGCTATGAAAAGGAAATGAGTTTTTCGGACTACAAGAATAATATAGACAAGATTATTTCCGAGCATACGGTCAAGAAGTATCTTGCAATCACACTAAATAACAACAACGACTATGGCACCTGTGCATATTTTATTGACGGACAGGAGGTCAGCGGTACTCAAAGCGTGAAGGAGCACCAAATTATTGAGCTGAAATTCACTCTTGCGCCTGATTCTGATTTCAAGATTAAGCGCGAAGGTTGGGAAGCAATGTGGTCGGCATTTTCACCTGATTCTTTTACAACAAAGATTGAGGTGACTGAAGATATGAATCGCACGGAAATTGACTGCAGCAGGTATTTTGACGTTGAAAGGAAGGAAAGCAAATGAAATGGATAAAATGGTTCAAATGTATTCCGGTTTGGGTGCTTCCGCTTTTGTTAAGCGTTATTATACTCGGCGGTATTGTGATTATCGCCGTTGACGCTGTTCCTAACTATCTCAGAGTCGCGCCTGAGGGTGTTAATATCTTTCAGAGTTTGATTCCAGGTATGGCGGATAGCTACGAAAAAGGAAAGGAACACGGCTTGAGCGCTGAGGATACCGAGCTTGTTCTTGCTGCTCGTTTGAAGGAAAACGGAAAGACGGAGGTTTTGATAGCCGACGGAGATATTACGGATTTTCAAAAGTATTCATCGGAATTATTTAATATTAATCTCGATAAATACGCTGCTTTATATGAATTTCAGGTAAACGTGGTTTTTACAGTTGATTTGAGTGAAGCGACTGCGGAGATAAATGATGAAGGTACGGTCGTTATCAGAGTACCGCAGCCTTCATCGGAGATAATTGTTGACCCGGGCAACGTGAAAACAATTGCAGAGGATTCGAATCCTCTCTTTGACGGCAGCACATCAGAGGGAGTGAAAGCGTATATCAATTCCTTCAATCAACTCAAGAAGAAAGCTGGTGAAGCACAGGTTGAGCTGATTCCAAATTACGATACCCTTTTGGATCGCGCAAAACTATCTGCGGAGCAGATTGTCACCGAAACAGTCCATGGAGTATACGGCAGCGACAAAAGTGTGGAAGTTGTATTTGGGGAGGAATGATTGTGTCCGAGATAATAAAACGCGATGATTCTGAAATCATCAATGAGGAAGATAAAGATACCGAAATTATTGAGAATAAATCAGGAGACGCCGAATTCATTGAAACGGAGTGCGCTGATACAGAATCGCCGGAGGATAAAAAACACGGAGCCAAGAAATGGCTTGTACTATCGCTTGTTCTGGTTGTTGTTGTACTGATTCTGGGAGTGGTTGGCGTAAGACTGAAGTGTCAGACGAGTGCCTACGAGCTGGGTGAAAAACTGCATCACGTCAGCAATAAAGCGACGCTGTCAATTGATTCTCTTCGTGAGGTTCATAAGTTAGAAGTAATAGACGTTGATTCGGTGGTATATATTACAGATGTTGACAACCAGGACCCTGATGTAAAATCATGGGTCAAAATATCGGGAACAGGACATTTTGTTGTCAATATGGACATGGCTGAATACATAGTTGACAAAGAACGCGGAAGCGTATTGATCCGTGCTCCAAAGCCGTCCTTTGACGCTGACAGCATAGATATTACGCCCGAGCTGTTGTACGCGAAAGAAATAGTATTTTTTTACGGAAACGTGCAGGCGGGAGAACAGCTTGCCAAAATACAGCTTGATGAGGGCAAAAGAAAGATACAAAACAGAATTGAATCCAACGAAGAATATTATAATATCGCTGCAGACAAGGCAAAAAAGATGATAAAAAATCAGGTATACGCCTTGAATGCCGATAACACTGATATCAGGATAGATGTTGAGTTTTATGACGAATGAGATTTCAATGTAAAATGAATGGCGGTGAGGCAGAATGATCGACCTGAATCATCTTGAACAATACAGGGA
>CADBXH010000155.1 GCA_902798605.1 uncultured Ruminococcus sp.
TCAATGGCGTTCGAGACCAGGTTCTGGAGGATCGTCATCAGCGCGTAGTGATGCGTCGTGACAAAGTTGTCGCTGCAGTCGAAGAGGAGCCGGATATCCAGCCCAAGTTTCAGGATCCTTGCCGTCGCGATCCCCTCCAGAATCTCCAGGATCTCCCGGAAGGTCATCCTCTCCTCCTCGTTCTCCGCGTTGATCGTGCTCTCGAGTCCGTCCATGATACGGATATATCCTTTCTTGATCTCATGGACGTCCCTGGCTATGCCAAGGGTCATGCGGCGGATCTCGTCCGACGCCTGATTCTGCTCTGACAGCTCATGCAGGCGGTAGGCGCTGCCCATGACCTGCTCGATCTCCTCCGAGCTCTTCCTCATCAGGTAGATCTCGTTCTTTAATTCCGTGATCAGCATGAACATGCTCTGGTAGCGCTGCTCCTGGATATCCCGCACCTGCATCATCCGGAAATTATCTGCCGTGAAGAAAAGCACTGCGGCCAGAAGGCTCCGTATGACCGCCAGCAGGATCAGAAGGCCGAACTGTATCAGATTGGGCAGCTCGCCTCCTTCCGTCAGGTACCTGAGCGCGATCTCCATGAGATTGGCCCCGAAGTCGCAATAGAAAGAAGCGATGATCGCCGTAGAGTAGGACGCGGCTCTCTTGCTGGGGACCTGGATGCGGAACAGGATCCCGTAAAAGACATAGAACAGAGCTCCCGGGATGACCTGGAGTATCGTCTGCTCCGGTATATTGCCGTCCCATCCCACGATCACGAGACGGAATATCAATACGATCAGCGCTGTAAAAAGACAGATCCGGAGGGTAGAAAGCTGCCTGCCGACCGTCATCAGCAGATGTCAGCGCGATGACAGCTCCGATCAGGATGCTGGTGCGCCATGGATGAAAATCATATCTTCCGCCCATGTCGTCCTCCTTTCTCCTGCAGGTTCCTTAAGGCGCGTCCGCAAGCGTTCTCCGGATATTCTCCGCAAAGCCGCGGATCCGCTCCTCGATCCCGGGGAGCGTCAGTGCCTGCCCCGCGTTGTTGGCCGTTTCCAGCAGCGCGAAGCGCGGTGGCAGGTAAAAAGTCTTGTTCATATTGAGTGCCGCGATGAGCTGCTCCGCCACGATATCGCTTCCGGAGTAGCCCGAGACCACCACCGCGAACAGGGCCTTGTCGTAAAAGCGCACCTGCCGGAACAGGGCTGTCAGGCGGTTGATAAAAGCCGTCAGATTGGCGGCCAGGGCGTCGTTATAGTTAGCGCACAGCATCACAAGGGCGTCCGCCTCCCGGACCGCCGGGTAGACCTCTTCCGCCATGATACCGCCGTAAAAACAGCTTCCCTGTTCCCCGTAATGGAGACATGTGTGATAGGGGCAGCCCGCGCAGTCGTACAGCGTCCCGTTCTGGAGGCTGATGGTCCGGATCTCCAATGGGGCATCCTTAAGGTATTCCTCCGTCCTGTTCCAGATGGCCAGTGTGTTGGAGGTCTTCCGGATGGACGCGTGGAGCACCAGGAGCTTCCGCCGCTTCTGCGTTTGCGGGCGCTCTTCCTCCGCAGCAGCGTAGCTTCCGCCCGCGCGCGCGGCTTCCGGCGCTCCGGTATGTACGCTGCCGCCGCTCCCCAGAAAATGGGATCCCGCCGCGCCTCCCCGGCTGGAGAACGAGAGGATCTCCTTCACCAGTTCCGCCGCGCTCCGGCGATAAGCAGTCTCCTCATCCGTGGAGAGGATCTGCGCCACCACGGAAAAGTTGGACAGGGTCCTGGTCCCTTCCACCAGCGGCCGGCCCACAAAAGCGCAGCCGGCCTGATTGGCCGTAAAGACCAGCTCTCTGGATACGGCCTTCGTATACAGGTCGCTCTCTCCGTCCGTGATGAGCCCCCCGGCGCAGCCGTCCAGAAGCGTCCGCTCTTCCCGCAGAAGCCGCAGGAGCCTCATATACTCCAGATTGACTCCGTCCTTTCCGAGCGCGACCACGAACAGGACAGGGCGGAACCTCCCCTCCGGAGGTCCCGCTTCCAGAAAATACTTCCCGGTCTCCTCTGCGGTCGTAAGACAGGATATCATACCCCTCTCCTCTGGCCCTTCCCGTTCCGAGCGCCTCCGGCTGTTTTTTCGCCGGAAGGCGGTACTCCCGCACCCGGAGACGTTCCTGGGAAAGGATGAACCGCAGCGCGGCGTCCCTGAGCTGCTCCTCATACCGCGCGATCTCCACCGGATCGTAAAACGGCACAGCCTCCAGCGGAAGCTCCTTGAATTTCATGCGAACCAGCTTAATCCTCTCTGCAAGATTATCAAAATCGTCAATGGTGCAATCTGAAATTTTGAAAGAAACATTTGTAATATTGAAAAGAATGTTTTTACTGTTGAGTAAATACATTTCATCAACGAAATAAGGATCATCTATTTTAGTCATTTTTTCGGAAAAACGTTTTAGTTTATCCTTATCATCCTCCTCCCAAAATGTTTCTCGATTGCCTATGAAAGTATCAGGAATTATTTTCTTAGACATATTTATTAATGTATTTTGCTTTTCTTTTGATTGATAGTTAATTTCAATAGTGTTAATATTTGAGGCAAAAGTATTGAAAAAAACTTTGAATAACACTTCAGAAAAACACTGTTCAAAAAAACTACTCGTATCGTTTTCTAAGTCATAATAATCAATATACGGGAATGTGATGGATTTGTTTATTTTCCTTTGATTGGGAAATTCATTATGAATGAAAATATCAAAAACGCTCTTTTTCTCATTAAATACTGCAGTTAAACGTTCTCTGAATTTTTGGATTTTGGGATTATCAAGCGGTCGTTTTTCTGCCTGTTCATTTAATTCAATTTTATATTCTCTTGCCAATGCACCGCGAACCAAACTCTTTGTTTCCAATACTCTTTTTTTATCTATGGCTATACTTTGTCCGAACATGTTTTTTCAGAATGCAGTATATTGTTCTTCAAAGGAACTATCGTTAGAAAAGAAATTCATAATAAGAGATAGAACCTGATTTCCGGTAAACAGGCGAAAGCAATCAGCCAGTTTTTCTTCATTATAATATTTTTCAATGCAGATAAAAAACAAGCATTCTGTTATTGTGGGCTCAAGACGAATTGTTTTTACAACTCCGTTTTTATATTTCTCCCAATTTCTCATTAAAGAAAAGAAATTGTAATGCGGGTTTTCAAGCAATTTTATAAAATCGATTCTATAAATAGCGTTGCGAAAATCAAAAACTTTTGAGTTAGTACTCGTTAGCAACCTTAAGTAACTAATGGCATTTTCTTGTTCTTGGGCGTCTTTTACATAGGGCTCATTATATGCTAAATAATAGGCATAGATTACTGAAGTCAAAAAAACAAAAGCATACAGAGGCTTATTCAATTTGTAATTTATTTGTTGTAAAAACTGCGATTTTAACAGTTCGATTTCTCCAGCCTCAATAAAAACCTTTATCAAACAACATATTCCTTTAATATCTATATCCTTTTGATTATCATTATTAGTTCTCCAAAAAACATTATTATATGCTTCAGATAGAATTTCTGTCTTAAGTCCTTCGAATTCATCTTTACTTAAGCAATGGTTATTTAGCATTTTTTGATAAACCATAACATAATAATACTCTATCAAAGAATTATTAACTGGGACCTGTTGATTATCTCTATTTTCAAATACCAGATTTTTCTGAATCTGATATCTAAACTCAAGATAATTAAACTTTTGATGGTTTTTTATTAGTGGCAAACCAACAGTTCCAATAAAGGTCATATACTGAAAACATATACTACTCCAAACATCAACAGGGTATGGACTATCATTTTTACTATTTGCAGACTCATAGATTTTGTTAATTGATTTTAGTATGCTTAATATAATTTCCTTGTTATTTGATAAATATGAGCTTAAAAAGCAGTTTATCAAAATTTTTTCTATTTTATTAAGAACAGTTGTTTTGCAAGAACTTTTATTTAACTCATTCTTAAATAAATCATTTATAACTGACAATTCATATTCTAATTCATTGACTTTTTCTGTGGTGGCATTTTCTCTTACTGATGTTCCTAAATCATCAATCATTTTTTCGTTGTAATTTTCTAAAATATAATTATATATCTCTTATAGCTCCCGATTTTTTAAACACAAAAGAGGTGTCAATAATAAGAACGCAACTTATTATAACACTAACGATAAATAATGAAATTGAGATATTGCTTCCGCTATATGCTACAACAAAATAATTAATTGCAGTAATGATAAGGTCTGCTATCATCAATATCTTGTGCTTAAGTATACACGGCTTTAAAGTAGTAACATAGTGCGTAATAGTAATTCCACAAACGCTTTTACTTTGAAAGCCGGTTATTATTGCGATTATAGAGATGCTTAATGTCGCAATAGTAGCTTGAATTGTAAACAGATTTATTATCAAATTAAACCAATCTTCATGATCTAAAGTTGTGTTAATTAATCCGATATTGATTGGAAGAATAGTATAGCATATTGATAATAATACAATCACACTGGATATAGATAATATTATTATTTCCTTAAATAATTGTTTCTTTTTTATTGTTTGCTTCATTGTATAACAATCCTAATAATGCTAAATTATAAATACTAATATGAATTATCTGCCCACAATTCGCACTGGCTCATTACGGTGCTAACCGCATTCTCCATACCTTCGGGGGGATATTTGTGGTCTTTTAAGAGTTTGCGAATCATCATACGCATTTTGGCTCTTGCGCTGTCACGCTTTTGCCAGTCAATCGTGCGATTCTTCCTGAGCTTATCGGCAAGCTCCTTGGTGATAGCAATTAACTCCTCATTTTCATAAAAATCCTTAATCGCCTGCGGTTTTGTAAGCGCGTCATAAAACGCTAGCTCGTCCGCTGTTAAACCAAGTTCCTCGCCTTCTTCTTTCGCTTCACGGATTTGACGCGCGAGATTAAGCATTTCCTCAATAACTTCTTCGTTAGTCAGCATCCCATTCAGGTAGCGATTCATTGCGCTTTGCATAATTTTGCTAAATTTTTCGGACTTTACGAGGTTGGTCCTTCGATAGATCTGCACTTGTTCAGCAATCAGCTTCTTTAACAATTCTACAGCGAGATTCTTTTCTCTCATCTTTGAGATTTCTTCAAGGAACTTCGGATCAAATAACGAAAACTCCTGTTCTTTATCGGAGAAAAGATTGATAACACCATCGCTCTTAATACTCTGCTTTAACAGCTCATTGATTTTTGCGTTGATTTCAGGCAGCGATAGCTTTTTGATTCCGCCCTGATTTTGGATACGATTAATCAATACACGAACCGCTTCAAAGAACGCGGCTTCTTCACGCTCTCGTTCCTCGGCAATAGACGAACACAATGAAAGCGCTTGCTTTAATAATAACGCTTCTTTTACGTAGCTCTCCTTATCCTTCTCACGGCATCTATCTAATAGGAAGTTGACTGCACCTGTAATTGTTCTTCCGGCAGTCAATTCATTGCCACCAAAGAAAGCTGAATAATCATAACCGTGCAGCAAATCACGACAAACCGTGAGCTTTTCAATAAACTTCGGATAGGCAACCTGTGCAATATCGGTGTTGCCGTAGTTCTTGCGGTCTCGGACGGTGTAATCGTTCATCGCCTGTTTCAGCGCAGAAGCGATACCGATATAATCAACGACCAATCCGCCTTCTTTATCACGGAAAACACGGTTGACGCGGGCGATCGCCTGCATCAAATTATAACCCGCCATCGGCTTGTAAACATACATTGTCGCAAGCGACGGCACATCAAAGCCTGTCAGCCACATATCAACCACAATTGCGATTTTCAAGGGGCTGTTATTATCCTTGAACTTCTTTGCCAATTCTTCTTTATGGCGTTTGTTGCCGACAATTTCGTGCCATTCCTCGGGATCTTTGTTGGAGCCTGTCATCACGACAGCGACCTTTTCTGTCCAAGAAGGACGAACCTCCAGAATCCGCTTGTAAATCTTCATAGCGATCGCTCTTGAATAAGCGACGATCATTGCCTTTCCTGTCAGCAGATTCTCACGGTAGTTCTCGTAGTGGGCGAGAATATCATCAACAAGCGATTTGATCGTATCGTCGTGACCGAGGATCGCTTCCATCTGTCCGAGCTCACGCTTGCTCTTTTCAATCACATCGGGATCGGCACTCTGCGCCATAATATCATATTCCGTATCAATCAAGCGCAAGGTAGTTTCATCTAATTTCAGTTTCATAACGCGGCTTTCGTAATAGACCGGGCGTGTTGCGCCGTCCTCGACAGCCTGCGTCATATCATAAATATCAATATAATCGCCGAAGACCTCACGGGTGTTTCTGTCCTCGGTAGCGATCGGCGTACCTGTAAATCCGATATATGTAGCATTCGGGAGCGTATCACGAATAATGCGGGCTGTGCCGATAACCTTTTTGGCAATCAGCTCGCCTTTTTCGTTTTTGGTCATCTTGATTTTTTCGGTCAGACCGTATTGTCCTCTGTGCGCTTCGTCAGCCATCACAATAATATTTCTGCGCTCGGAAAGAGGCTCTCCCGATTCCTCAAACTTCTGCATTGTCGTAAAGATAATGCCGTTAGCCTTTCTGCCTTCCAATAACGATTTCAGGTGTTCACGGCTTTCCGCGTGAACAGGCTCCTGACGAAGAAAATCCTTACACTTGGCGAACTGCGAGTAAAGCTGGTCGTCAAGGTCGTTTCTGTCGGTGATCACAACGATTGTCGGGCTTTCAAGCTCAGATTGCAGCAAATGGGCATAGAATACCATAGACAGCGATTTTCCGCTGCCCTGCGTATGCCAGAACACGCCGCCTTTACCGTCTGTTACAGTCGCTTTCTTTGTCGATTCTACCGCTTTGCGTACGGCAAAGTACTGATGATAACCGGCAAGTATTTTATATTGCTTCAAGCCCTCGTTGGAAAACAAAATAAAGTTTTTGAGAATATCGAGTAAGCGATCTTTTTGGAAGATACCTTCAAAGAATGTATCAAACTGCGCATACTGCGTGTTCTCATAGCTGCCGTCCTTTGTTTTCCATTCCATAAAGCGGTCTTCACCGGAAGTGATTGTACCTGCACGGTTTTCAGAAAGGTCGCTCATAACGCAGATGGCATTATAGATAAACATCGACGGAATAGCATGCATATAATTCCGGATCTGCGTATAGGCTTCGGAAGCGTCGGTTTCCTCACGGGAGGGAGATTTCAGCTCCATCAGCACAACAGGCAAGCCGTTGATGAACAGCAACACATCCGGACGTTTTTCCGAGTTTTCAATATACGTCCACTGATTCGCCACAACAAAGGAGTTGTTGTCAATATTGGAATAGTCAACAAGATAGCAAAGAGCCGAGCGTTCCTCGCCCTTTTCGGTATAACGCACCTCTACACCGTTTTGCAGATAATCCATAAACACGGCATTTTTTTGCACCAATTCGCCGTTCTCATAATTTGTCAGCTTGTACAGCGCGTCGGAAATGGCGTCGTCAGGCAGCGACGGATTCAGCCGGTATAATGCCGCGGTCAGCTCGTCCGCATAATACGGCACCTTGTAATCACGCACAACATCCGGTCCGTAAGCGTGGGTATATCCCATTTCTTCAAAAAGCTGTATAATGGCGTT
>CADBXH010000156.1 GCA_902798605.1 uncultured Ruminococcus sp.
TGAAGAAGAACACGGAAACGCTGGTGTGGGAGCTTGACAAAATCGAAACAGAGCTTTGGAAAGCGCCGCCGGAGCCTTTGCTCGAAAGGATCGCCGAGAGGGTGACCGCCGACAATCCTAACTGGTGCGGAACGCCGACGGAGCTGTGCGAATACCTCGCCGTTGACATCAAACCAAACGCAATCACACAAAAGCTGAATGTCAACGTCAACCGTCTGATGGACGAACACAAGATCGTCTATCACTACAAGCGCACTCACGAAGGGCGCAAGATCACGCTGACCTATGAGGGCGGCGTGTCAAAGCGTGACGGCTGTGACAGCGATTGTGGGGTGTGTGAAACACCGACACAGCTGACACGGACTGACACGCACTAAAGTTTAGGCGGGGTGCAGGGAGCCCTTTTCAAAGGGCTGCCCTTGCTCCTCGAAGAGCGTAAAACCTGCTCGCAGGTTGCATTTTTGATAGCCCTGCTGTCAAAAGTGCTTTTGCGTTACTCTTGGCAAGAGTAACAGAACCTGAGTTAGAGTTAATTCAGTGAGATAACCATATATATATACAGATTTGAGGTAGATAAATGAAGAGAACGATTAGTGCTATGGTGGGTAAAGGCTCCGTGACACACAACAGCCGCAGTTTCACAGCGGAGAACGTGAACAGCGAGCGTACCCATTTGAATATAGATTACTGTAACGAGCCAATCAAGAAAGTATACCACGAAATGTTTGATGAAGCTCTGAAACAGTACAACGATAAACAGAAACGCAAGGATAGAAAAATTCCCGATTACTATAAGCATATCGAGTCCGGTAAACAGGAAAAGCTGTTCCACGAAATCATCTTCCAAATCGGCAACATGGACGATATGTCAGCGACAGGAGAACACGCCGAGCTTGCGAGGACAATCCTCGACGAATACTATCAAGGCTTCCAAGAGCGCAATCCCTACCTGCGAGTGTTCTCCGCTCACCTTCATATGGACGAAGCGACGCCGCATATCCATATTGACTTTGTACCGTTCACCACCGGAAGCAAGCGAGGTTTGGAGAAACGAGTTTCGCTGAAACAGGCAATGCTCAATATGGGTTTCAAAGGCGAGGGAAAAAGCGACAACGAACTGAATCGCTGGATACTTTCCGAAAAGAAAGTCCTCGCTCAGATTATGGAGCGGCACGGTATCGAGTGGGAACAGAAAGGTACTCACGAACAGCACCTGTCCGTACTTGATTACAAAAAACAGGAGCGAGCCAAAGAGGTCGCCGAGCTCGACCGGGAGATTGAGGAAAAGCAGTTAGAGGTCAAGGGACTGAAAGCGACGGCAGAAAAAATCAAGGAAGCAACGGATTCACTCGACAGCATAGAACATCAGCTTGACAATAATCCCGAGCTGCAACTTCCGGAGCCACAGGGCTTTATGTCGGCAAAAAGCTACAAGAAAAAGTTTGTAGATCCGTTAATCCAGCGGCTGAAAAATCTTGTTCTATCTGCGGTAGCAAAAAGCTATTTGGGCTGGGAAAACTATCACCGTATTAACAATCTGAACGGAAGATTGTACAGCGAAAACAAAAGTCTGAAACACGAAAATTCAAGCTTGAAGGAATTGAATAATCAACTCCGTGAACAAAATAAAGCCTACCGCCTGTTGGAAAAGGTTTTCGGAAAGCACAAGCTCAATGAGATTATCGAGCAGGCGAGAGGTTTCAAAAAGTCAAAACAGCGTGACGCACGCTAATATATTATGAAAGGTTGATGAACAATGGAAAAGATAATTTACGACAAGAAAACGGGTATTCACTATGAGCTGCAAGGCGATTACTATCTGCCGTGCCTGACGCTTCCAGAACAGCCCAAGGTAGAAATTGGCATTTGGGGCAAGCGGCATTTACGGTATATCAAGCAGCACCACAGAATCCGCTATACCAATCTGCTGACAAGCTGTAAGCTCACCGCTTACCTCACCGACATCGACGATCAAGCAGAGGAGATGTTCTTTCGGTTGGTAAACCAACTCGCCGAAAAAGAAGGCATAACCGAACAGCTCAAATCAGAGAATCAAATGCTGTGGGTACGGCAAATGAACAATATCCGTAACCGTGCAACGGAAATCGTTAATGCAGAGTTGATTTATGTATAATAAAATCGAGCGAAGGTGAATTATTCATCTTCGCTCGATTATTTTTTTATTCGTTCATAATTTGTTTTAACGGTATTTTTTTCATTGACTGACCATAAGCAAACATAACGCCTTCATATACAACGCAAGCGTTATAAAGAACATCAGAAAATCAAACTCATATTCGGGAATACCCTCGACGCCCGAAAAAACAATATCAACCATAATTCTCAATAATGCATACTGATACACAGAACCGATGATAAAGCCGATATACGCCGCCGGGCGGTAACCGTCGAGAACAGAACGCTTGCAATCAGCGCTATCATAGCCGAATACACGCATCATAGCAATATTCTTTTGATTGGAGCGGATGACGGTGGTCACGGCGATATACAGCGTGGTAAACGCCAGAATAACGCCGATAATCAATATCATCAAGCCCATCATTTCACTTGACAAATCCTTCATACTTGCCGACATTTGTATCATAGCCGAAAAGCAGAACGAGGAAAAGGCGATGAAGAACACCAAGGTTTTGCGGCTTCTTAACACAGAGCTCCTCATTTCGGCAACAAAGGTCTTTTTATCTTTTGTGTTTTTGGTTTTTCCCTTTACCTTCACAATACCCTTCAATAGATTGACGCAAGGCTGGCGAAGCTTTAACAGGCTGTTGCATACTGCAATCAAAGCAAAGACCAAAGTGGGAGCAATCACCAGCAGGACGAATAATATCCAATGAAAACCAATAGAAAGCTCCGGCAAATAGCCGTCTTTATTTTGTAACTCATAAAACTGCGGCATTAACGCAAATGACAGCAAATAACCGACGAAACAGCCAAGGAATACACTCAAGCCGAAAACAGAAAAACCCTTTGCAATTTTGAAATCAGAATAACCGAGAGCCTTTAATATCCCGATTTCCTTTGAATGGCTGTCTATGTAATGCTTGATATAGAAAAACAGCATCACAACGGTAGTGATCGCCAAGCAGCCGCCACTGACGGCGCAAACGACCTTTGAAGTCATAATCTGTGCGTCGTAGAACATCTGCGCATAGGGGTTGTCAATCAGACCTGCTATCGCAGTTAAATCCAAATAATAGTTTAAAAACATATTGCAGACGGTTACCGCACAGCAGGTCATAATGGAAATTCCGAACAACTTTACGCTGTCCTTGATACTGACAATCATACCGTCACCACCCGATCTCGTAAGCCGTCTTTTTATCCGTGTTTTCGGTAACGCTGACGATTTTGCCGCTGTTCATCTTAATGATTCTGTCGGCGGTTTCGGCTATATTGCTGTTGTGCGTTACCATAATCATCGTAAAGCCCTGTTCCTCGTGCAGCCTGATGATATAGTTAAGTACCTGTCTGCCTGTTTCTTCGTCTAATGCTCCTGTCGGCTCGTCAAGAAAAAGTACCTTCGGATTCTTTGCGAGCGCTCTTGCTATCGCTACACGCTGTTGTTCGCCGCCGCTGAGTTCTGATGGGAATTTTCTGCGCTTATCGGATAAGCCGACCGCTTCGATATATTTCAGATAATCCTTGTTATTGTCGAGGTCAGCACCCATCCTTACATTCTTTTCTACATTTAGATGTGGGAGCAAATAATACTGCTGAAAGATATAAGCCGTGTTCTCACGTCGGAATTTCGTCAGATCCTTTTCGCTCATATTGCCGAGTTCTTGGCTGTCATAAGCAACACAACCGACGTCTGAAGTCTCCAAGCCCGAAATGACATTGAGAAAGGTTGATTTTCCCGAACCTGAAGCGCCGAGTATGACGATAAACTCACCATCGTTAATGCGAACGGAAACACCATCCAGCGCTTTAAAGCGGCTTTCGCCTTTTCCGTAATATTTTGATAAATCATTTATCTCTATCATTATGATTTTCCTTTCAGTCTTTCTGTCAGCAATGCTTTGAAAACTTCCGTCAGCATTATGCCGATCTCATCTTCCGTAAAACGACACATAGATGTTGCGCAAAGGGTGGCAATGCCGTGAGAATATATCCACAGGTGTCTGTACAATATAACAGCGTCATCTGCCGATACAGGATATTCATCGGTAATTGATTTTAAAATATCGGTATAGTTGTCATCAATTTCGGGGAGTATTCTATTTACGCCCATATTACCGGATGTTTTTCGCATAAACAAAAGTTGAAACAGCTTCGGCTCATTTATTGCAAACTGAATATATGACTGACCAACGCCCTTAAAGGCAGGGGTTTGCTGTAATCCTTGCTCAACATATTCGGAATATATCTCACGAGCTTTTGCTTCAATCCCGTTAAGTACCTCGCCCATATTATCAAAAACGGTAAATATCGGTCTTGCCGAGCTGCCAAGATAATTGCCGATTTCTCTTGCAGTAACGGCAGAAATGTCATGCTCACGCAGGATCGCTAAGCCTGCACCGATGATTTCTTCTTTTGTAAATTTCGCTTTAGGGGGCATAATGAGCTCCTTTCTAAAACAATCGTTTTATAACATTTGTTTTATTATAAAGTATAATAATCGTTTTGTCAATAACCAGATTTGTAACGCCCAAACTCGCAAAGTAATATATTTACCCTACCTATTCGATATTGTTTTGCAAAAGGCGCATAAACAGTATGTTTTTATCCGTAAAAGCGTGACACTTTTTCGATTAGTTGTTTGGTTCATAAAGCATAATTAATTTATCGCTTTAAAGTGTTGATTTTAAAGGACAGCTATGCTATAATAAACCAAAAGCGATCAGAAATAAACCAAGCTACGAATGATAGCAAATGACTGATAGCTTTTTGATAGCACAAGCTGTGATAACTAAACAAAAATGTATAATTGAAACCATATTTTCCCACGAGAAGCAATATTTATTAAACGAAGTTGTTTAATGATTGCTTTGCACTTAAGACTGCCAAGTGGGATCATCTCCTGTTTGGCGGCTCTGTTTTTTTACCAATAACCACTTATCTTCAAAAATCGACCACTTATTGAAAAACGGTGGATTCGATTCCTTACGTGTGATATACTTTAGTCAGAAAAGGAGGAAACCACAATGCAGGTAGAAATCAAAATTGACGACAACTGTATTGAGCCGAAGGTGATTATCATTACCGATAAGGTAACAGATGAAATCAACGACATACTCAATATGCTTTCATCAAAAACACCTGAGGTGATTACGGGCTTTTATAACGATTTAGCGGAAATCTTATCGCCTGATGATATTATCAGAATTTACGCAGAGGACGGTAAGATTTTTGCTTCGGTCAACAACAAAGAATACATACTTAGACAAAGATTATATGAGCTTGAGGAACAGCTCAATAAGTATAGCTTTGTGCGCATTTCCAACTCGGAGATTATCAATCTGAAAAAGGTACGCAATTTTGATTTGAGCTTATCGGGTACAATTTGCGTTACGCTGTCCGACGGAACGGCAACATATGTTTCAAGACGCTATGTGTCAAAAATCAAAAAGATTTTAGGTTTATAGGAGGTAAATTATGAAAAAGAAAGTTATTCTGCGCTGCCTGATCGGTGCGCCTATCGGTCTAAGCATTAGCTTTATGATCACACTTATCATTTCGGTAATTATTAACAAGGGAGAGTATTATCCTGTAGTGCCGCAGTTGACTGCTCTTTGCGGCAACGAGCTGAATGCCGTCATCATTCAGGCAGTATGCTCCTTGATATATGGAGCTGCTTTCGGAGGAGCGTCTGCTATTTGGGAAGTGGAAAGCTGGAGCCTTTTGAAGCAAACGGTTATTCACTGCCTTGTCATCTCCGTATCAATGTTGCCGATTGCTTACTGTATGTACTGGATGCCGCATAGCTTTTGGGGTATGGCGGGCTATATCGCTATTTTCTTCTTTATCTATTTCTTCATCTGGTTCAGTCAGTACTTTGCTATGAAGAAAAAAATACAGGCGATTAATGATAAAGTCAAATCTGATTCTGTAAGCAGCTGATAAGTATTTCAGCCGCCAAGTGGGATAATCTCCTGCTTGGCGGCGGTTGCTGTTGCTGAAAATCTGGTTTTGTGGTAAGCTTATATTACAATATTTAAAAGGATACAATGGTTGTGAGGAATAAAATGGATATAAAGCTTATAGTAGCTGAATTTAAGGATTTAAATACTATCCAGCAAATGCAAAAAGAAGCGTTTGCGGAGCTATACGAAAAATATCAAGATACAGAAACAAGCCCTGCCACAGAAAAGTATGAAGATATACTGTTCCGCTTTAACCAACCCGAAACGACATACTACTTCATAACGGCAGATAATATAAAGGTCGGCGTTATCCGTATTGTAGATTGCAAAGACGGCGTTACACGAAAAAGAATATCGCCGATTTTTATAATGCCGGAATATCGTAACAAAGGCTACGCTCAGCAAGCAATAAAGGAAGCAGAGCGTATTCACGGCAAGCAGTATTGGATACTTGACACTATCTTACAGGAAAAAGGCAATTGCTATTTATACGAAAAGCTCGGTTACCATCAAACAGGCAAAACCGAGCAAATCAACGAAAGAATGACGATCGTATTTTATGAGAAAAAATGAGGTTTGATTTATGTTAAAGCTTAGACCATATAAAAGTTGTGACGCGCAGGCAATCGAAAAATGGATACAAGATAAAGATGTGTTTACGATTTGGGGCGGAGAACGCTTTGGCGATCACCCCATCACAGCAAAAATCATTGATAAAAAGTATCGTGATAATAACGGCGACTGCGCAGAGCCGGACAATTTTTACCCGTGGACGGCTTTTGATGATAACGGAGTCGTCGGTCACTTTATTATGAGATATATCAACGGAGATCATAAGATAATCCGTTTCGGCTGGGTAATTGTTGACAGCGCTGTCAGAGGTAAAGGTTACGGAACAAAAATGCTCTGTTTAGGGCTAAAATACGCCTTTGAAATCCTCGGCGCTGAGAAGGTAACAATCGGTGTTTTTGAAAACAACACGCCTGCATACAAATGTTATAAAAAGGTTGGCTTTGCAGACATGGACGTGGTAAAAGACGAGCCTTGGGATATTATCGAAATGGAAATCAATAAAACGAGGTCAGAAAATGAGTAACAACACATTCTTAGAAAACTATTACAACGCATACGACGAGGAAGGACGACTTGCAAGCAATCGTCTTGGCAGAGTAGAATATCTTACTACACGCAGATATTTAGATCCGCTGTTGAACGCAGATTGCAAAATAGCGGAGATCGGCGCGGGCACAGGCAGATACAGCGTCACACTCGCCAAAGAAGGCTATGATGTTACTGCAGTAGAATTGGTACAACATAATCTTGACATTCTTAAAAGCAAGCTTGATGGCAGCGAGAACATCAAAACATATCTCGGCAATGCGCTTGACTTGAATATGCTGGAGGATAACACCTGTGATATTACGCTCCTGCTTGGACCGATGTATCATCTGTATTCCGATGAGGATAAAATCACCGCACTGAAAGAAGCGGTCAGGATCACAAAGCCGGGCGGTCATATCTTGGTCGCCTATTGTATGAACGAAGCGACGGTCATTCAATATGTTTTCGGCTGTAATCAGCTAAAATCGGTGATGGACTTGAATATGCTCACCGACGATTGGAAATGCATCAGCGAGCCGAAAGACCTGTTTGAAATGGTGCGTATTGAGGATATTGAGCGCCTAAACGCAGTTGTTCCTGTTGAGCGCGTCAAGCTCGTTGCAACCGACGGCGCAAGCAGATATATCCGTGAATATCTCGAAGAATTTGACGATGAAACCTTTGCAAAATGGCTGTCCTATCATTTTGCAACCTGCGAAAGGCAGGATTTGATAGGCGCAACCAATCACAGCTTGGATATTTTGAGGAAGCTGTAAAGGTTAGTTACTTGAAATGATAAATCGTGGCTTTGAGAGTGTCCGTAACCACCAGACTCATAAAGTAATATATAATTACCCTACCTAACAGTTTTTGCTTTCCAAAGGGCGCATAAACAGTGCCTTTTGAAGCCCAAAAGCGTGACACTTTTTCGATTTATTATCAAGATCAAAAAACGCAATTAATTCATCGCTTTAAAGTGTTGATTTTAACGATTGTTTATGCTATAATAATCTTGTTTTGCGGCAACAAAATGGCAACAGAATATTTGATAGCCTGTATTCTATTTACAATACAAATAATAGAAATACTCCGTGCTAAAATCCTTAAACAAATACTGTTAAGATTATTTTGCAGGGAGCGAGTGGGAGTGATTCGCAAAGCGAATCAACTATGAACGC
>CADBXH010000157.1 GCA_902798605.1 uncultured Ruminococcus sp.
GAAAGACTCAAGTAAGGAGGTTCAGGAATGTTAGGCTTAGACGATATTTCAAAAATGATTCTAAACGAGGTCGCCGACATCACTGACGAACCTCAGGGCGCATATAATTTCCGCGTCAACAGCGGTCTCGCAGGCAGAAACACAACCGAAAACATCAACATTGTTTCAAAGGAAAACGGTTCGGGTATCGACATTTTCATCAAACCCGACACCAAGGGTGAAAACGTGCACATTCCCGTCGTTATCAGCGAGAGCGGCGTTAAGGAGAAGGTATACAACGACTTTTTCATCGGCGACAACTGCGATGTGACCATCGTAGCCGGCTGCGGCATCGACAACTGCGGCGCGCACGATTCTCAGCACGACGGCATTCACCGCTTTTATGTCGGCAAGAACTCGCGCATTAAGTACGTAGAGAAGCACTACGGCTCCGGAAACGGCGAAGGCAAGCGCATTCTCAACCCCGTCACCGAGGTATACATGGAGGAAAACGGAGTGATGGAAATGGAGATGGAGCAGATCAAGGGCGTTGACTCCACAGACCGCATGACGATTGCCGAACTCAAAGCAGGCGCCAAGCTGCTTATAAAGGAGCGTCTGATGACTCACGGCAGCCAGACCGCTGTCAGCGGCTACAAGGTTTCTCTAAACGGTGAAGGCTCTACAGCCGACGTTGTTTCGCGCTCGGTCGCAAGAGATACCTCTGAGCAAACCTTTAACGCCTGTATCGCCGGCAACGCTCCTTGCAGCGGCCACACAGAATGCGACTCGATCATTATGGACAGCGGCAAAATACTCGCTATCCCCTCTCTTGAGGCAAACAACGTGGACGCTATGCTCGTTCACGAGGCGGCTATCGGCAAAATCGCGGGCGACCAGCTGATCAAGCTGATGACCCTCGGTCTGACTGAAGCGGAAGCCGAACAGCAGATTATCAACGGATTTTTGAGCTGATACATCAACGGCGGCAGATAAACTGCCGCCTGTTTTTTATTTATTCAGAAGATACACGCCGAGATTAAGGTAGGTCGCAAAAATCACCCACACGGCATATGGTATTTGAAGCAGACCTGCGGTTCTGTCCTTCGAGTAGAATTTGAACACCATGACGAGCACCAATACGTCAAGAAGGATAATCCAGAAGAACGCGAAAAGACGCCATTTGAGCAAAAAGAACGCAATCGGCCACAGCAGGTTCACACCGAGCTGCAGATAATAGATAAGCGAATCCGAAGACTCCGGTCTGCCTGTCTGTCTTATCATTCCATAGGACACGCCCATGAGTATATAAAGGATAGTCCAGACAATCGGGAAAAGAATCCCGGGCGGTGACAGCGGCGGATGATTGAGTGTATCATAATCCATAGAACTCATTGTGAGGAATCCGACCGCCGCTCCAAGAAGCAGCGGCACCGCGATCGCTGAAGCATAATTTCGCAGCTTTGACATATTATCTCTCCGTTTTCTAAATGTATTTACTATTAGTATATTAAACGGAAAGGCGGAATATTCAAAACAGATTACAGGATTTTTTACACAGATAATCTTGACAACGAAATAAAAGAATGCTATAATACATATTGTTGCAGATATGCGGATGTAGTTTAGTGGTAGAACTTCAGCCTTCCAAGCTGATCGTGAGGGTTCGATTCCCTTCATCCGCTCCAGATAAAAACGGAAGTACTTTTGTACTTCCGTTTTTGTTTTCCATGAAAACAGACTCTGTTTTGGCTTGCATAATCAAAAAGGAACATCAACTGATGTTCCTTTTCTGATGGTGGGAGAAGGTGGATTCGAACCACCGAAGCATGACGCAACAGATTTACAGTCTGCCCCCTTTGGCCACTCGGGAATTCTCCCATATTAAATTGATTGGAGCTGGTGGACGGACTTGAACCCCCGACCTGCTGATTACAAATCAGCTGCTCTACCAACTGAGCTACACCAGCGTGTTCATTGTTTTCTCAAGTGCTCTAATAATATAACACAAAATGACCCGTTTGTCAACCCCTTTTTTAATTAATTCCAAGATATTTTGACAATAATATTTTTCAGGAATTTTCAAAATCCTATTGACAAAAAGATAAATATATCGTATAATAATAAGGCTGAATTTCAGCAGAGATGGCGGAATAGCTCAGTTGGCTAGAGCATTCGGTTCATACCCGAAGTGTCGTAGGTTCGAGTCCTATTTCCGCTACCAGTCCGGGTCACCATTGCGCCCCTTACGTTTGTGAGGGGCGTAATTCATATCCTTCGCCGGTGTGGTGGAATAGGCAGACACAAGGGACTTAAAATCCCTCGGAGTAAAATCCGTACCGGTTCGAGTCCGGTCACCGGCACCAGTATGAGTGTTCATAACGGATTTAAGTTATGGACACTCATTCTTTTATTCAATTCCTTCTGATTTGTATGTAGTGAGCAGGTTTTGCGCCTGCTCACTTTTCTCTTATGCGGACTTTGCTGTGGGGATATACTCCACATCTACGCCCTTTCGGGTATTGGCTTTGTAGTTGTTTCCGTCGGTTTCTGGTAACTCCAAGAAGCCTACGAAGCGGTAATAGATAACTATACGCTGGGTGTAGTTCTTTTTGCCGCCTTTCTTTTCGTACACGTCGATATGGTCGATCAGTTCTCGGAGCATTGGTGCGGTGAGAGTTTCCATCTCCATATTTTTTAACGAGTTTCTCAATCTATTCATTACTTTTAGCTGTTTCGACACTGTATTTATTATTTATTTGTATTTATTTTTTACAAAACAGTCGTAACTTTTTATTAATTTAAGGCATTATCTAAAAAATACAACTCATATTATTCTTTTAAATGTTTCATTTTCCGGATTAATGTGCTACAATATTCCTTAGAATACGGAAGGGTTGTGAGAAAATGACCAACAAAAACCTGATTGACCTTGAGGCTATGTCGGTAAAGCAAATCGATAAGCTCGTCAAAAAGGCAAAGAAAATTATGCAGAGTCCTGCGGACTACCGCCATGCCTGCGACGGAAAAATACTGGCTACACTGTTCTATGAGCCAAGCACACGCACTCAGATGTCTTTTCAGACCGCAATGCTCAAGCTCGGCGGAAGAACTATCGGCTTTGACAATCCGATGAACTCCTCTGTTGCAAAGGGCGAAAATCTAAAGGATACAATCGCCGTCATAAGCGGTTACTCAGACATCATCGCCATCAGGCATCCGACAGAGGGTACGGCAATGGCAGCTTCGCTGTACTCCGAGGTTCCCGTTATCAACTGCGGCGACGGCGGTCACCTCCACCCCACTCAGACTCTCACCGACATTGTTACATTAAGCTGTGAGAAAGGCAGACTGGATCACCTTAAAATAGGCGTGTGCGGAGATTTGCTTAACGGACGCACAGTGCATTCACTTATAAAAGCTCTTTCGAAGTATGAGGGCAATTCGTTTGTACTGATTTCGACTCCGGAACTGAGCGTGCCGATATATATTATTGATATACTCGAAAAGAACCACTGCAGATACGAGATCTCAAACAGTCTGGCAGAAGCTGTCAAAGACCTTGATATGCTGTATATGACGAGGATTCAGAGAGAAAGATTTGGAAGCGAGGAAGATTATCAGGCGCAGAAGGACGTCTTCGTTCTTGATAAGGAAAAGCTTTCAAACGCGCGCGAGGATATGATTATCCTTCACCCGCTGCCAAGGGTCAACGAGATTACCGTTGAAATCGACGACGATCCGAGAGCACTGTATTTCAAACAGGCTCAGTACGGAATGTTCGGAAGAATGGCGCTGATTCTTCTGCTGCTCCAGGACGAGGACTTTGTTCTCAACGAAAGGGATACATTTGTCTCCGAACACCACTGCAAAAACGCAAGGTGCATTACTCAGAGCGAGGATTATCTCCCCCGACGCAGCTATGAAAAACTCGGAATGCAGATGTGTGACTTCTGTGATAAAAGAATGGACTAAAAGAAAACGGGGTCGGTAAAACCGATCCCGTAACTGAATTATACAAAAAGAAAAGCGGTGACAACGCGTCACCGCTTAATCATTTCAAATTAATTCCTTACCCTGCAGGGTTTGGTAAAAGAGGCTTAACTGTTCTTTGGACTCATCTCCGTAAATAAATTCACCGAATTCAAGATAAGTATTACATTGGACCTTTCTCCGTTCGTAGAATAGCCGTTAAAAATTTACCTAGCGCATGGGATTAATCTCCAATTCTGAAATTTATATCCGACAGCTAATGCTGCAAAAATCAAATTCTCATCGGTCTGTCCTCAGAAAACAAAAGAATTAATTATCAAACCAGTTTATATTAAATTGTAAGAAGTCCGTTTTCATCCCAATTTTCATTGAGTAAAGAATGCTTCCTTTATCCGGGGCTGCTGTGACGAAATATGTGAAATGAAAGTTAAATTAGATGATGAACAAGCATCTTGGCAGCTAACGGTTCAAGTCGTAATCCGAAAATGTAATTTTTTGTTTCATAAACAATTAAATGATTCGCTGACCGACTCCGATAAAGTATTCAAGCTTAGTCCCGACGAAATCGGGATTCATACATTGGGGGGCAAGCTCCGAATGTAGGTCATGATACGATAGTTGTAAGGAATCTTAGCTTTCATATTAAGACCTCCTTTTGTCTTTTCTTTGTCTATATTATACAGCATAGTTTTAACATTGTCAAGTATTTTAATAAAAATCTTTTAAATTTTATTTTTAAAAATACTCTTGCACTTGATTTTCAAATGTGTTATAATAAAAAAGGTGAGTTGTAAAAATTCGCTGCAAATACCCGAGAGATCGGGTTTTTAATTTTTTAAACTATTCCTTCCCTATGCGGATATAATGCTATCTGCAAAGAAAAAAGAGCGTGCCATGCACGCTCACAGAACTCTTTACCTTTTAGGACTTGGTTTCTCTGCCGAGCAGGTAATCCACCGATACCTCAAGAATGTCGGCAAGAGCCACCAGCTCAACATCTGTTACAAATCGAATCTGACCCTCGAGCTTTGAAAGTCCGGAAGCGTTCATATCTACGCCGTTGACCTGAAGCTGCGCGAGCAATTCCTTTTGCTTCATACCCTTCTGCTTTCTGACAAGCTCCACGCGGTTGCCTACCAGATTACGGTCTCCAAGTTCCTGCTTACGAAGTCTCATTTTTTACTCTCTCCAAATCGTTTTAATTCTTTTTGAAAATTCTCCAAAAACATTATGTACCTATTATAATACTTTATTAGAAAAAAAACAAGCCCTTTTTGTAAATAAATTTAAAAAAATGAAATTTTTTGTGTTTTTCAGTTACAATTCGTTTAACTGTTGTTGATTATTAATAATTTATCTATATAGTTAGATAATGCAGTTGTATTATATTACAGTTTATTTTGCTGATGTGGAAAGATGTCAATAGTGTTAAGAACTTATAGTACGAGTGTTAATTCGTGTTAATGATGTGAAAAAGTCGTTTTTTGCCGATTTTACTACAAGTTATTACAGAAAGATTACAAAGCAACGTGGCAAACAATCAAATAAATTCAATCGAGTAGGAGGCTGCCCATTAATTGAGCAGCCGACCTCTCACACCACCGTGCGTACGGTTCCGTACACGGCGGTTCAA
>CADBXH010000158.1 GCA_902798605.1 uncultured Ruminococcus sp.
GTTTCTCTTTAGAAATTGCTTTCTTAATCTGTGGTAAGCGTTCAATCAAACTTTGATGTCCTATCAAGCCTTTCTGCGTGAACATTCGTCCGGTTCTCGCGGGCGGACACACGGGTCCGCCCCTACGAAAAACCTTAAGTTGACGACATTGCCTATCAAGGGAGGCTTTTATTTACCAATAGTTATCAGAAATGGTGGAGTTGGTGGAGTAGGTGGACTTTTTTCAATTCCATATCTATAACTTTATATTCATATATTTTCTATATTACTATATATTACTATCATTTTTAAAAAGTCGCATAGAAGTTAAAAAAACGTCACCTACTCCACCAAAACAGCTAAAAACCGCATAGATAAGCCGTTTTTAAGGGGTGGAGTTTGACTGTGCTAACTCCACCCCACTCCACCAAAAAGCAAAGCCTGTCTTTAAGCAAAAACTCAAAGAACAGGCTCACTGTTAATCGTTAATCGTTAATTGTTAATTGAATCAAACTGTCTCGCAAACAGCGTTGATCGAATCGGGCACATCAGCCTCGTCCGCAGAGATAAGCAGAACGATGTTGGTCGATGTGGTCTCTGAAAGCTCCTGGATCTTCTTTGTGAATGCCTCGAGTCCGCTGAGAGCCTCGGGAGCGATTTTGAATGTAGAATCTACAAGAATATCGGTAACGTCATAGTTGCCCGCGCAGATACCGCTGATAAAGCCGTAGAGCATATCAAAGCCGGTGATGTTGTACTGGTCGGTGTCGATCAGTCTTGCCTTATGAGTGACATCATAGGTGAGCTTTGCGCCTTTTTCGATAACAACAACGTTGCCCGAAGAAGCCGCTACAGCCTCGTTAGCCAAAGCGATAAGCTTTTTTGTTTTGCCGGTGCCTTTTTTGCCGATAAGTAAAGTAACCATAGTAAAAACCTCCAATTTATTTAACGTCTTATTTCGGATGAAGTTAACCCAATCTCGCCTCGAGAGCCGCCTTCTGATCCTCGTAGCCGGGCTTGCCGAGCAGAGCGAACATATTCTTCTTGTAGCTTTCTACGCCGGGCTGGTTAAAGGGATTAACGCCGAGCATATAGCCCGAGATAGCGCAAGCCTTCTCAAAGAAATAGATGAGATATCCGAGCTCTGTTTCGTTCATTTCGGGAACGCTGATAACAACGTTGGGCACACCGCCGTCGTTGTGGGCAAGCACTGTGCCCTCAAACGCCTTTTGGTTTACAAATGCCATTGTTTTGCCCGAAAGGAAGTTGAGTCCGTCTACGTTGGTGGGATCTGTGCCGAGGGTAACTTCTTTCTTTACCTTATCAAAAAGAACAACAGTCTCAAACATTGTGCGTCTGCCGTCCTGAATGTACTGTCCGAGCGAGTGAAGGTCGGTTGAGAAGATAACGCTTGAGGGATAAATGCCCTTGTTATCCTTGCCCTCGCTCTCGCCGAAGAGCTGCTTGAACCACTCCGCCATCATTGTGTACGCAGGCTCGTAGGAAACCATTATTTCGGTAGTCTTGCCCTTGCGGTAAAGGATGTTGCGGATAGCGGCGTACTTGTAGCAGTCGTTTGTCATTACGTCGTCGTTGTCGAGCTCGTTCTGAGCCTTCTGAGCGCCCTGCATAAGAGCGTCGATGTCAGCGCCCGATACGGCTATGGGAAGAAGTCCTACCGCTGTGAGGACAGAGAAACGTCCGCCTACGTCGTCGGGTACTACAAAGGTCTCGTAGCCCTCTTTGTCCGCAAGCGCTTTAAGGGTACCCTTTGCCTTGTCGGTCGTGCAGTAAATGCGCTCCTTGGCGCCCTCTTTGCCGTACTTTTCCTCGAGCATTTCGCGGAATACGCGGAACGCGATAGCGGGCTCGGTAGTTGTGCCCGACTTTGAGATCATATTGATAGAAACGTCCTTGCCCTCGCAAAGCTCTATAACCTCGGCAAGCGCCGATGAGCTGATGGAGTTGCCCGTAAAGAAGATCTGCGGGGTGTCCTTGCAGGTAAGGTTGTAGTTCTGTGAGGTAAGGAACTCGATAGCAGCACGTGCGCCGAGGTACGAACCGCCGATACCGATAACGATAAATACGTCTGTATCCTTCTTGATCTTCTCAGCCGCCGCCTTGATGCGCGCGAACTCCTTTTTGTCGTACTTTGTGGGAAGCTTGAGCCAGCCGATAAAGTCGTTGCCCAAGCCCTTGCCGTCATGAAGAGCCTTGTGAGCCGCCTTTACTTCGGCAGCTACTCCGGTGTATTCTTCATCGGAGATAAAATCCTTTAAATACTTATCATTAAGCTTTGTTGCCATATGCTTTTCCTCCATAATTATTATTGGTTTTATTATACTATATAACAGATAATATTTCAAGTTATTTAAGTATATTTTTCAATATATTGTGTTTTACGGAGGATTTTTTTATAAAAGCCGCGACTATATTGTGAATAAAGAATTAAGACAAGTTTTAAAGACAGACAAACCGGTTTTTCCTATCAAACCGGTGCATAAATTGGAAAATAATCATTCCTATCAGCGGGAGCACACACGGGTGCTCCCCTACGTAATAAAGGAAAATATATATTATAATTCTAACAGAGAATTAAGAGCTTCTTTAAAGACCGAGCCGAAGGTGATCTGCTCAACATCCGAGTCTGCCGTGATGTCAAAATCACGCTTTTGATCGCCCGATTTAAAGCTCAGCCTGCCTATTACCTGACCCTTTTTTACAGGAGCTTCGACGCTCTCGGGCAAATCGACCGTGCTTGTTATCTCATCGGCAGTCGCCTTGCCCGTTACAAAGCCTGAATTTACATCGCAGTTAAGGTCTAACTCATCTTCCATACCATTCTCTACATCAATGCTGAGAGGCATATCCTCGGGCGCTGATAATTTTTTTACAGAATAATTAGCGAAACCGTAGTCAAGGAGCGAAGCCGCGTCCGCAAAGCGCTGTTTGCCGTTGTCGCAGCCGAGTACCACGCCGATTAGGCTCATACCGTCGCGGGTGGCGGTAGCGGATATGCAGCAGCCCGCCTTGTCGGTAGTGCCGGTCTTTAAGCCGGTTATGCCCTTGTAGGTCTTTAGTAGTTTGTTTGTGTTGACGAGCTGGGTCTTGCCGCCGCGCAGATAGTCTATCCAGACGGAAGTGTAGTCAAATATCTTCTCGTGCTTTGTCAGCTCGCGCGACATCACGGCGACGTCATACGCCGAGGTAACGTGGCCGTCCTCGTCAAGTCCGTTGCAGTTCTTGAAAACCGTGTCGTTCATTTTGAGCTGCTTTGCCCTATCGTTCATCATACCGACAAACGCTTCCTCGCTGCCGCTAATCTGCTCGGCAAGAGCTACCGCGGCGTCATTTGCGGAGGCTACTACCGTCGCCTTAATCATATCATCGGCTGACATCGTTTCGTTCGGCTCGAGCCAGATGTCGCTGCCTCCCA
>CADBXH010000159.1 GCA_902798605.1 uncultured Ruminococcus sp.
GATGGTCTTCACCGCCATCCTTGCTGGCCACAGCAGCAGATACATGGTTGTTAGCACCAGCAGCACTATCATCAGCATCAAATTGATGATGCAACGGCTGCGTTTTCTTGTCACGATACATGGCAGTGTAAGCCTTGTCAAACTCTTCAACAGCAGCGTTGTACTTTGCGTAATCTTCGGCAAGCGAAGCGTCGAGCTCATCAAGGTCTGCGTTGATAGAGTCTATAGCAGCGGAGATCTCCTCTTTTTTCATTGCGTGGGCAGCTTTTGCTTTTTCGGAAGAAGCAGCCATCTTTGCCTTAAAGGCGTCCATTTTCGCTTGCGCAGCAGCAATTCTTTCTTCATAGGTCATTGGAAATTCCTCCTAAAAATTTTTTAACGTTGCCGAATCTTCTTCGGCAAACTATTTCTCGTATATCTTATCACATTAGTATAATATAGTCAATGACTACAAGGAAATTTTGTGAAAAACCATATATGATTTAATCAGCTTTTGGTTTTTGTCTTTTTCTCGTCACGCGCAGCCTTCATCGACCTGATATGCTCTGCAAGCGTGCTGTCAGAGCTGAACGGCTTAAAGAAGTGGTATTTGCTCTTTTTCTCGTCGTGATATTTACGGATTCCGGTTTTAAGCTCCTCGTAGCGAACTACAATATTCTGCTCGTCCGCAATCTTTTTGAGCTTTGTAATAAGGTTCGCGGAGTATACAAGGTCGATGATAAACACGCCGTAGTACATTCCGATAAAGAACGAGAGCGCGAGATTTTGCGAAAGCCAGTTAAGCGCGTCAAGAATATTCGGATGTACCAAATAGTAGTAGGCAACGCCTAAAACGCCCCAGGCAAGCGAAAACTTCGGACAGATTATGCCCTGAATATTTCCCCATTCATTTGAGTAGTCCCAAAGTCTTACGTGAAAGCCCTTGTAGGAGATAATACCGGCGATGTACTCAATTATCGTCATAGCCAGAGCCATTGCAATTAGCAAAACAATGGTGTCGATAATTGGATTCCCGAAGTTTATGTACGGACGTATGCCCGCAATCAGATACAAAATACAAAGTCCCGAGCCGTAGAGTGGAAGGTAAGGACCAACGCAAAAGCCGGGGTTAATCCACTTCCTCTCGGGGTTGTTTTTAGAGAAAAAGCGTCTGAAAAGCAACTCGAGCACCCAGCCGAATACCGATCCTACAAAAAATAAAAACGCGAGAATAAGAAGTATATTCATCTATCAAGTTCCTCTCTTATAAATTTAACAGGTTTAATTTTATCATAACAAATCTATTTTAACAACAAAAAAACAGTTATTAATATTTTAAATACATAAAACACAAAAAATTTGCAAAAATATAAAGACATTTCCGTTTTTTTGTGATAAAATTATTCTGGTAATATTTATCAATTATAATGCAAGAGGTACATATGCTATTTGATTCATTATATATACCTTTTTCTTTTTAACGGAGATGTGGCTATGAAAAACAGAACAGCACAACTGATTTATCAGTCGTTTTACTGCGCTTTTGCGCTAATCGGCACCATCGGAAGCGTTGGATTATTCAAGTATAAGTTCACATGGGACTTTTACATTTCTTTTACAAACATCAGCAGTTATCTGTGCTTTGGAGTGATGTTGGCAGAGCTGATTCAAACGGCAAAGCGCAAGGATGACGCTTATGTTGCTGCGTGTCCGAAGCTGAAATTTATCAGTATGCTGGGCACGCTGTTGACCTTCTTGGTATTTAATTTCATGCTTGCGCCTGAAAGAGAGCCTCAGTCTATCGTCGCTGTCGAATGTATACTTTTCCATATGGTCATGCCGCCTATGTTTATCCTTGACTGGTTCTTGTTCTATGAACACGGAAAAATCAAGTGGACATATCCGCTGATCTCAACGAGCTTTCCGCTTGCCTACAGCGGTTTTGTCTTGATACACGCGGCGATCCTCGGGTTTGATACGTCTATTGTCAACAGCATAGGCATTGGACCGCTGATTTATCCGTATTTCTTCTTTAATCCCGAAAAGGTCGGCTACAGTGGGATTGCGATGTGGGTTGGTATCCTCTTAGCGGCCTTTATCGTGATCGGATACTTGTTTTTCGGTATCGATAAATTGCTGTGTAAAAGAAAAACCGATTAAAATAAAACAATTTAAAAAATGCTGCAAAGCGGAGGCAAGGGCTCTTTAAACGCTTCCTCCGAAAACAACGGCAACGGCTGCAGTATCGGCGGAGATTCTTAAATCAACGCCGGCAATATCGTTATTCATTCTTGCGCACATACGCAAAATACAAAAGGCAATTCATCCTCATAGGCGCAAAGCAGATTATTGAAATAAAGTATGACGTCGTGAAAAACAAGCTGGAGCTGCCGAATTTTAACGGCTTTACGGAAAATATCATCTTACAGGACTTTTGGATTTCAATGTACATGCTCAATATTGCCGCCGTCGCGAAGCACGAAGCCGACGCGAAGATTCAGGCAGAACGAGCAGACAAGGATAATGATTACGAGTATCAGGCAAACGTAAACACCATTATCGGCTCACTGCGCAACCGCTTTGCCAATGCGCTTTTCTCACGCAGCAAAAGAATCAGAGTGATGAAAATCAATCGGATTCTCATTGAGCTTCAGCACTCAGTAGTTCCCATACGTCCGGGTAAAACTGCAGTGAGGTTTGAAAATACCAAAAAAACAAAATTTCATCACAATAAAAAATCCAATCTATGAGATTAGGGCTTAAGTTGTGGATAGTGTTTCTAGAATGGCTGCGCGGTAACGGCTCCGGTATATCGACTGCCAATCAAAGACCGGCTGCGTTAAAATCCTTTGCTCATTACGCGGGAATAGAACATATTGAGCTTTTGGCTCCTCTGCAAAATATTCAAAGCATAAAATCGGCTAAACCGGTTACGGAAGAAATCATTTATCTGTCCTCTGAACAAATGGCTTTGTTGATCAACAGACCTGACATTAACTTCGCAAACGGTTTGCGGCACAGAGTCATACTCACACTGCTCTACGACAGTGGATGCCGTGTACAGGAGCTTTGTGATTTGAAAATCAGGGATGTTGATACAGACGCCGCGACTGTTCATCTTCACGGAAAGGGCAACAAGCACCGCACCGTTGCCATCTCGGAAAACACGGCGAAATTAGTCGCCGAATACGTTAAACGGCAACGCAAAACGGATGACTTGTCTCAGCCTCTGCTGTTAAACAAAAACAGAAAAAACATATGCAGGGACGGCGTAAATTACGTCATTCGTAAATACGCCAAAGAGGTAGGCGCGCTGGAAACGGCGTTTCCAAAAAGCATTCACGCCCATTGCTTTCGGCACAGCAAAGCCATGCATATGCTCGCGGCGGGAATCCCGCTGATCTAT